>DATCQG010000033.1:0-2208 GCA_036569625.1 Dermatophilaceae bacterium
GACTAGCGAGGGGACGCGCCGAGATACAGGTACTCGTGGTGGGTGCTGAAGCCGAGCCGTTCGAAGAGGCGCCGTGACGGCGAGTTCGCCTGTTCCACCTGCACATACACCGACCGTATGCGGCGTGCCCGCGACTCGTCCCCGATCGCGCCCATGAGCTGCATGGCCACACCGTTACGCCGATGCTCCGGCGCCACGTGCAGCGAGGACACGCCGGCCCACACATGGGCGAACGCCAGACGCGCGATGCCGACCACGGCACCACCTATCTCGAGAGAGGCGAAGAGCTGATCGGGTGAGCCGGTCATGACGGACCTGGCCATGGTCGGTGCAGCGCCGCCTTGGTCGGCCCACGCGTTCCACCATGCCGGCGAGGGCTCGGGCTCGAGGCGCACCCGGGCGCTCGAGGGGTGTGTGACCTCGGGTTCCAGCGCTCCGGTGGATGCGGTCAGCACCATGGTGTTCGTGAACGGTTCGTAGGAGCGTGCAAGAAGCTCGCGGCCGAGCGGATCGTCATCGACGGTGAAGCCCTCAGGACCGAAGAGACAGAAGAGGCGCCGCAGTCCCCGGTCGTCATACCAGCGCTCGCAGCGGTCGACCGCTGCCGACAGTGGGACGCCCGGATCACCAAGTGGCAGAACCGAGTTGGCTCTGCCGGTGAACCCGGCCGCGGCGCGCAACAGCCACCCCCCGAGCTCGGCACGTTCGATGGGTGGCCACCCATCGACCATGATCCGCTCGAGGTCGTCCATCGAGATGGCCAGATGCGGGGCCCCTCGACGGGTCGACCTGGGCGGCACCTCCTTGGCGGCCACGACGGCGGCCCGGTCGATCACCACCAGCCCGAGCCTGGTCCTGACCGAGACGGTCTCTTGGTCGATCGCCACGACGTCGCCCAAGGCATCAGTGACGCCGTGCTCGATGCGTTTGCGGACGACCGCGCGCATGCCGGGCCGGAGTCCGTCGACAGGATCTGAGTCGCTCATTGCGGATCTTCACTTCTTTCGCTGTGCATTCTGCCCGCTGGCCGGACCCGGGTACCTCCCCGGTCCGAGGATTCGGCATACTAGGTGTTCTACCCCACGTCGCGCCCCAGGAGGACCGCTCAACATGACCTACGTGATCGCCCAACCGTGTGTCGACGTCAAGGACAAGGCCTGCATCGAGGAGTGTCCGGTCGACTGTATCTACGAGGGTGAGCGCACGCTCTACATCCACCCTGACGAGTGCGTCGACTGCGGAGCCTGTGAGCCGGTCTGCCCGGTGGAGGCCATCTTCTACGAGGACGACACACCTGAGCAGTGGAAGGACTTCTACAAGGCCAACGTCGAGTTCTTCGATGACCTCGGAAGCCCCGGTGGCGCTGCCAAGCTCGGCAAGATCCCGAAGGACCACCCCCTGATCATGGCGCTGCCGCCGCAGGGGCACGAAGAGTAGAGCGCAATCGCTCACTGCTGTTGGACCGATGATGGATCGCCTTCCAGACTTCCCATGGGACTCGCTCGCTCCGTACAAGGAGCGGGCGAGTTCTCATGCTGGGGGGCTCGTGGACCTTTCGGTGGGTACGCCGGTCGACCCGACCCCGGAGGTCGTCAGGGCTGCACTGGCTGCGGCATCGGATGCGCACGGCTATCCGCAGACGTGGGGGACGTCGGCCCTGCGGGAGGCCGTGGCGGCGTGGTTCGCGCGCCGTAGAGGTGTCCCGGACGTGAACCCCGACGGGGTTCTGCCGACTGTTGGCAGCAAGGAGCTGGTGGCCTGGCTGCCGACGCTGCTGGGCATCGGACCCGGCGATGTCGTCGCGTTCCCGGCCGTGGCCTATCCGACCTATGACATGGGGGCGCGGATCGCGGGGGCTTCACCTCAGCCGATGCACAGCCTCGCGGGCCTTGGCCCGATGACCTCCGCGACCACGCCAAAACTGTTGTGGGTCAACAGTCCCAGCAATCCCACTGGACAGGTCCTTGGCGTCGAGCACCTGGCCAAGGTCGTCCGATGGGCCAGGGAGCATGGCGTGATCATCGCCAGTGACGAGTGCTACGCCGAGCTTGACTGGCGCGCCGATGACATGTCGGCGGCCGCCGTACTGCCTGTTGCTGGGGCCGTGCCGAGCATCCTCGACCCAGCGGTGTGCGGTGGGAGCCACGAGGGTCTGCTGGCGATCTACTCGTTGAGCAAACAGAGCAACATGGCCGGCTATCGTGCGGC
>DATCQG010000034.1:0-1707 GCA_036569625.1 Dermatophilaceae bacterium
TGTGCGCTTCGGGTGGGCCTCGGCGCGACTGGATGACCTGCTCAATCTGGTGCCCGCCAGGGTCGCGGCTGCCCTGACGGTAGCCGCGGCCCCCATGGTCGGTGGGCGCAGCGCTGATGCGTGGCGCATCTGGCGCAGGGATGCTTCCCGACACCCCAGCCCAAACGCTGGCGTGGTGGAGGCGGCAAGTGCTGGTGCCCTGGGCGTGACCATCGGTGGCTCGAACACCTACGACGGGTCGTTGGAGGACCGGGGGACACTGGGCGACGGGCCGGCTGTGGTGGTGGCGGATCTGTCACGGTCTGTGCGGCTGTCGCAGGTCGTGGGGTTCGGGGCGATGCTGGTGGCAGTCGGTGTAGCAGTCGTGAGGAGAGGCCGTGGCTAAGGGTCTGCTTGTGGCGGGCACCAGCTCAGATGCCGGCAAGAGCCTGGTGACTGCGGGGTTGTGTCGCTGGCTGGCCCGCCAGGGCGTCTCGGTGGCGCCGTTCAAGGCGCAGAACATGTCCAACAACTCGATGGTCTGCGGCGACGGGTCGGAGATCGGCCGGGCGCAGTGGGTCCAGGCCGTTGCCTGTGGCGTGGAGCCCGAGGCAGCAATGAACCCGGTGCTGCTCAAGCCGGGGTCAGATCGGAGGTCGCACGTCGTACTCATGGGCCGGTCCTGGGGGAACCTGGAGGCCGGCGAGTGGGCGACGGGCCGAAAGGTGCTGGCGCAGAAGGCGTTTGAAGCATTTCGCGACCTGTCATCGCGGTTCGACGTCGTCATTGCTGAAGGCGCAGGTAGCCCCGCGGAGATCAACCTGCGCGAGGGCGACTACGTCAACATGGGCCTGGCTCGGGCTGTTGACCTGCCCGTGGTCGTCGTTGGTGACATCGACCGCGGCGGTGTGCTGGCCGCTATGTACGGCACCTTGGCCCTGCTCGACGAGGCGGACCAGGCCCACATCCGCGGCTGGATCGTCAACAAGTTTCGCGGAGACCTGTCGCTTCTCGAGCCGGGCCTGCGGATGCTCGAGGAACGCACATCGCGCCCGGTGCTGGGCACTTTGCCCTTCCTGTACGACGTGTGGCTTGATGGTGAAGATGCGCTGGCGATAGCGGGATGGTCGGGTGGCTCCTCGGCGGGGAAGCCAGCCGAATCTGCTGCTGGTGCAACGCTGTCGGTGGCCGTGGTCCGGTTCCCCAGAGTCTCCAACGCCACCGACCTGGACGCTCTGGCCGCAGAGCCCGGTGTCGACGTCCGGGTGACCGCCGACCCCGAGGTCGTGGCGCGGGCGGACCTGGTGGTGCTGCCGGGGTCCCGGGCGACATTGGCGGATCTGGAGTGGATGCGCTCTCGGGGGCTGGACAAGGTCGTGCTCCGGCGGGCTGCGACCGGACGCCCGGTACTCGGCATCTGTGGTGGATACCAGATGCTCGCCCGAGAGCATCGATGACTCCGATGGCGTTGAGTCCGATTCTGCCCAAACGGTTGCGGGGCTGGGGTTGCTCCCGATCCGGGTGCGATTCGAAGCGGACAAGCACCTGGGACGACCGGTCGGTCAGTGGCGCGGAAACGCGGTAACGGCATACGAGATCCACCACGGGGTGGCCGCGCGCACGCCCGACGGTGTTGACGCGGAGCCATTCCTGGATGGCTGGCAGTGCGGGTCGGTGTGGGGGACGACCTGGCACGGAGCCCTGGAGAACGACGGATTCCGTCAGGTG
>DATCQG010000035.1:0-8148 GCA_036569625.1 Dermatophilaceae bacterium
CTCGGCCATCGCGTAGGTCATCCGCTCGGCGTCCGGCAGGGTGACCCGCACCTCGACGCAGTCGGCGGGTGCGATGTAGCCCTGTGCCTCGATGTCCTTCCAGGGGGCATCGAAACGCTTGGGTCCGATCAGGCTGAAGACATCGGCCTCGCGTCCGTCCTCGCGGACCAGCGTGGCGGTCAGACCCAGCCGTCGCCTTGCCTGCAGGTCGGCGGTCATCCGGAAGATCGGAGCGGGAAGCAGGTGGACCTCGTCGTAGATGATCAGCCCCCAGTCGCGGGCATCGAGCAGGTCAAGGTGGGTGTAGACACCTTTGCGCCTGGTCGTCAGCACCTGGTACGTCGCAATGGTGACCGGTCGGATCTCCTTGCGGGCGCCGGAGTACTCGCCGATCTCGTCCTCGGTCAGGCTGGTCCGTTGGAGCAGCTCGTCGCGCCACTGCCGGGCCGCGACGGTGTTGGTGACCAGGATCAGGGTCGTGGCGCTCGCCCGGGCCATCGCGCCGGTGCCGACCAGGGTCTTGCCCGCGCCACAGGGCAGGACCACGACACCCGAGCCGCCGAACCAGAAGCCGTCGACCGCCTGCTGCTGGTAGGGCCGCAGGGCCCAGCCGTCCTGGACGAGTGAGATCGGGTGCGCCTCGCCGTTGACATAGCCCGCGAGGTCCTCGGCCGGCCAGCCGATCTTGAGCAGCTGCTGCTTGAGCTGACCGCGTTCAGAAGGATGCACCAGGACGGTCGAGTCGTCCAGCCGCAGGCCCAGAAGCGGTTGGATCCTCTTGTGCCGCAACACTTCTTCGAGCACGGGGAGGTCGGTGCTCCGAAGGACGAGCTGGTCGCCATCCTTCTCCAGGCTCAGCCGGCCGTAGCGGTCCATGGTGTCGGCGACATCCACCAGCAGGGCATGCGGCACGGCATACCGGCTGTAGGTGATGAGGGCGTTGACCACCTGCTCCGCATCATGTCCCGCGGCGCGCGCATTCCAGAGTCCCAGGGGAGTCAGCCGATAGGTGTGCACATGCTCGGGCGCCCGCTCCAGCTCGGCAAAGGGTGCGATCGCCCGGCGAGCCGCCTCGGCATCCGGGTGGTCGACCTCGAGCAGAAGCGTCTTGTCGCTCTGAACGATCAGGGGTCCGTCCGCCATGGTGTGTTCGTCAACGCCCTCGCGGGTGGGCGTGTTCCCGCCCGCGAACGAAGTCGTCCGTCAGGCGCCGGAGTTGAAGTCGGAGGTGTTGGTGCCCAGGATGACGAAAGCGATCACGACGATGATGACGACGAGGGCCGCGAGGGCCGCGTTGACGGCGAAGATGATCCAGCCGGTCCTGGACTTCTTCCGCGAGCCGACCGGGTCGGTGCTGTTGGACGTGAGCGCCATGATGCCGAAGATGAGACTCGGGATGCCGACCAGGAAGGCGGAGCTCAGCATCGACACCCCGGACACGATGGTCAGGATGATTGCCGACGTGTTGCTCGGAGCCAGCGCGCCGGTCGCGTAGGGCGACTGGCCGTATCCGGGGTACTGCTGGCCGTATGCCGGGTACTGCTGGCCGGGCTGCGGTTGGCCGTACGGATCGGGCTGCGAGGGCACCCACGGGGGAGCCGGTGGCTGTTGGGCGTACGGGTTGCTCATGGGCGGCGGCGGAGGAGGTGGGGGCTGCTGGCCATACGGGGAGGAGCTCGCGCCCGGAGGAGCAGGGGGGACCGGTGGTAGCGGCGGATCGTCCTGGGTCGATACGGACGGCGCCGGGGGTGCTGGCGACGCGGGAGCCGGCGGAGCGGGGATGGGCGCGGTGGGGTCGGCCCAGATGGGTGCAGTCGGGTCGCTGAAGACGGAGCCCGACTCCTGCTCCTGGTTCTCGTCCTGAATCTTGCCGGATTCAGTCTGCGCGTCGGGATCGGGCTTTGGGTTGCCGTCGCCGGTCGGCTCACTCATGCGTGCTCTCTCCCAATGTCAAGGGCCCCTTAGCGGGCCGTGGGTGACAAGGTATCAACTGTGTCTGTCATCAGAGGCTGAACCTCTGACGACGTAACAGCGCTTGCTGAGACGATGAGTGCCGCGAGCAGGAGGACAGCTGATGCGAGGACCGCAGCGTGAAGCCCAGCCGGGTATGCCCGGACGGGTCACGATCTATGAGGTCGGCCCTCGCGACGGGCTGCAGAACGAGAAGTCCGTGGTCCCGGTGGAGGTCAAGGCCGAGTTCATCCGACGACTCGTCGGCGCAGGGCTCGACATCATCGAGACGACCTCGTTCGTGGCCCCCACGTGGGTTCCCCAGCTGGCCGACTCCACTGCGCTGCTCGCCCTGCTTGGTGAGGTTGGCCGTGGTCGCAACCGGCCGGTCCTGGTGCCGAACGAGCGCGGTCTGGACGCAGCGATGGCACAGGGTGTCGAGGCCATCGCGGTCTTCGGCAGCGCGACCGAGACCTTCGCCCGCAAGAACCTCAACCGCAGCGTGGCGGAGTCCATCGCGATGTTCGCTCCCGTTGTCGGGCGAGCCCGCGACGAGGGCATGTGGGTCCGCGGATACGTCTCGATGTGCTTCGGCGACCCCTGGGAGGGCGACGTGCCCATCGACCAGGTGGTGGACGTTGCCTCCCGGATGATGGACCTGGGCTGCGACCAGCTCAGTCTGGGCGACACCATCGGAACCGGAACCACCGGACATGTCCACCGCCTGCTGGATGCCTTGGAAGCCAAAGGGATTGGCGTCGATCGTGTCGGGGTGCACTTCCACGACACCTACGGTCAGGCGCTCGCGAACACCCTGGCCGCCCTGACTCACGGTGTGACCGTCGTTGACGCCTCAACGGGTGGACTGGGGGGCTGCCCCTATGCGAAGAGCGCGACCGGAAACCTGGCGACCGAGGACCTGGTCTGGGCCCTCGACGGCATGGGAATCCACACAGGGGTTGACCTCGACGCCCTTGTCCAGACCAGTGTCTGGATGGCTGGGCATCTGGGCCGCCCATCGTCGTCGAGGGTGGTCAAGGCGCTCGCGGGCAGCGATGGCTGAGGACTGGCCCACCGACCCTGCGTCGATCGACGCAGGGTCCCCCAAAGGAGTGAGGGGCTGGTTGCAGCGGCGCGCGGAATCCGCCCTGCGCAAGCCCGGTCGTGCATCGCCCGCGTTCACAGAGCCCGGGGAATGCCATGTCGTCCTTCAGCTGATCGGAGCCAAGCCGATCCAGGTCATCGCCATCATCGCCCAGGTGACGGGCCTGGATCTCCTGTCTGCAAGAGACCTGGCCCAGGATACGCCGGTGGTTCTGGTGTCAGGAATCAGTGAGACCAGTGCCGACCGGGTGGTCGGACGGCTGCAGAAGGCTGGCGCGAAAGCCGTTGTGGGAGAACAGTACCAACCGCACTAGGCGTCAAGCGGCAAGCGATCAGGTGAGTGCTGCGCCGGTGATCCGGTGGATCGAGAAAGCGCGTTCGACATTGGAGCCTTCGACCGACCCATAGGCGCGCCCACCCTCTATCCGCTTGGGGTAGAAGAGTATTCGAGTCACCCGTCCATCGGCATCTGCGTAGCCGATCCAGAGCCCCAGACCGTCGGCGGACGCCTCGCGAACCAGGGCCAGCGCAACTGCCGCCTCCGTGGACGGCAGGCGCGGTCCGGGTTGGGACTGCTCGTGCGCCCGTTCGTATGCCGCGGACTCCTCCCCCGCGCGAAGGGCGGCGACGAGCGTCTTGGTCAGCTGGTCATCGACGACCGACGTGATCGTTGGCGTGGCGGTCTGACGGCGGGCTGGGGTGCGGTGGTGTGAGACGGGTGGAATCATCACCCCGCCGTCCGTCTTCTCGGCAACTGGCGCAAAGCCGTTCTCGCGCAACATCTCCAGGACAACCTGCGTGTGTGCCTGTGACACGACGACCGTTGGTGCAAGGCGCCTGAGCTGAAGTGCCGCGAGAGCGCGGTCCGCCAGCATCGTGTCCAGCAGGGCAGAGTTGTCGCTCCGGATGTATGCCGAGACCGAGCCCACTCTCGTCTGGCCATGGCGTCGTGCGACATCGCCCACGAGGTATTCCAACGGCTGGGGGATCGGCGTACGGCTCGCATCCCGCAGTGCCGTGAGAACCTGCGCGGCCGACCATCCGGCATCCAGGGCTCGGCGAACGCTTTCAGGCGAGAAACGGTAAACCGTTGCGCCGCCACGCGACTCGACGTCGGAGACGAGACGCATGAACTGCGCGATGCTCCCTTCGAGACGACCGGGCGCGACGGCAGTCAGGTCCGCCTGCAACAGGACGTGTTCGACCGGTGACGGCAGGTGGGTGCTGATCGCCTCCTCCGCGGCAGCCGGGTCTGCCGTGGCGTCGTACAGGAGGCGTCCTGCGCTGCTGAGAGCGCCGCGCCCCGTGACACCCAGCCACTCGGCCTCGCGCAGCACTGCGGCCGTGACCGCTTCGATGATCTCGGCCCTGCGCATCGGTCTGCGCCAGCGGATCCGGTCGACGAGGTCGACCAGCTCCGGTGCATGGCCTTCGGGTAGCGCGGCCAGTTCGGCCAGGATGTCGCCTCGCAGCTGACGCAGCGGCGGATAGACAACATCCGCGCTGAGCGCGTTGACGGGGCTGCCACCACCGGCGGGAGCTGTGCCGATCAGGTGAGGCGCTCGACCCGAGGCCAGCCAGGCCCGGCCCAGCCTGACCCATCGGCGTGCGGAAGGTCTTTGCTGCCACTCGTCGTACCCCGGGGTTGGTGCCCACACCGGCTCGAGCGACGCGTCGTCGGCCAAGAGATCTGCGGCATAAGCCATCTCGACGATGAAGGCGGCATGTGTCGAGTCAACATCGAGGAGGGCGGACAGTCGCTTCAGATCGCGCACCGAAAGCCCCCCCGCACGCAGCACCCGCGGTGGACGAGGGCCCCAGTCCGCTGCGATCTCGTCGATGAGACCGAGCAGCTCGGAAGCCTGCTCCCCAGCCGCGGCATCCACCGAGGACTGTTCGTGGGCGATGACCTTCAGGTGGGGTGGGGTCAACGCGGTCTTGCGGTGGAGACGCTCCCCTCGCAGCCGCAGGGCGACCTCGCGGGGCAGGGCCACGTGGTCGGCCGAGAGGGCGCTGAGGAGCTGATGTGACAGCAGCCAGGCGCCCACGTCGGCCATGGGACCACCGGGCGACAGCGTGCCGATGGGCGGACCCCAGGTGAGCTTGTCCAGGATGTTTCGAGCGTCCGGGGGCGCAGAGGCGATGACTGCATCGAGCGCCTCAGGGGAGGCGTAGGACGCGGGGGTCGAGCCGCGCAGCTCGGCAATGGTCGGGCCGAGGCCGGCTGGATGGGGGCCAATGACCTCGGAGGCGGCGCGCACGACGTGCTGGCCGTCCACGCCGCGCCACAGGAGGGCGCGGTCCCAGAGGTCCTTAACGAACCCGCTGAGGGTCGGGGCCCCTCGCCCGAGCAGCGTTGCTGTCCTGTCGAGGTCGACCGGGTCGCCGCTCACGACGAGCGCCTCGAGGACCTCGAGATGCCCCCGGTCGAGCCCGTCCAGTGCCCGCTGGACGCTGGAACGCGTGCTGGCACGAGCTGCCAGCGAGGTCAGGTCATGAGGAGCCGGGCGGGCCAGGTCGGGCCGACGGCGGACCAGCTCCTGGAGCTGGTCATCGCTTCGACGCCGGACGTCGTCGGCGAGGCTCCTGAGGGCTGACGCTGGTCGGGACACGGAAGGGGGCACTCGTCCTACGGTAGTTGGCTCGTGAGGCCTTGCTTGCCGTTCGGCGCGTCGGTAGCGAGGATGGGCGCAGACCACGTCTCGCAACCCGGAGGAAAAGTGCACGCTCACGCACTCCCGTCATACGGCTCAGGAACCTCGGGGACCCCGCTGCTGGGTGACACGATCGGGGACAACCTGGCTCGTACGGTTGCCCGTTTCCCTGGCGCCGAAGCCATGGTGGACGTGCCGAGCGGGCGCCGGTGGACGTACCTCGAGCTCGACGCCGACGTCACGGCGCTCGCTCTCGGGCTGCTGGCCGAGGGTGTCGAGGTCGGTGACCGGATCGGGATCTGGTCCCCGAACTGTCCCGAGTGGACCCTGCTGCAGTACGCCACGGCCAAGGTTGGCGCGATCCTGGTCAACGTCAACCCGGCCTATCGCAGTCACGAGCTCGCCTATGTCCTGCAGCAGTCGGGCCTGCGCATGCTGGTCAGCGCGGTGGTGCACAAGACGTCCGACTACCGGGCCATGATCGATGAAGTGAGTTCGAAGTGCCCGGATCTGCGCGAGGTCGTCTACATCGGCGAGGCCAGCTGGGACGAGCTGGTCGCCGCCGGGGCCCGCGCCTCGATGGACCAGCTCTATGCCCGGATGTCCACGCTCGACTCCGACGACGCGATCAACATCCAGTACACCTCCGGCACCACGGGCTTCCCCAAGGGCGCAACGCTCAGCCACCACAACATCCTCAACAACGGCTTCTTCGTGGGCGAGCTCGTGAGCTACACCAGGGATGACCGGATCTGCCTGCCGGTGCCCTTCTACCACTGCTTCGGCATGGTCATGGGCAACCTTGCGGCCACCAGCCACGGTGCCTGCATGGTGATCCCGGCCCCGGCTTTCGACCCTGCTGCGACCCTCAAAGCTGTTGAGCAGGAACGCTGTACGAGTCTCTACGGCGTCCCCACGATGTTCATCGCCGAGCTGGGGCTCGCCGACTTCGCGACATACGACCTGTCCTCGCTGCGCACAGGGATCATGGCCGGCTCGCCATGTCCTGTCGAGGTGATGAAGCGCGTGATTGCCGAGATGAACATGTCCGAGGTCGCCATCGCCTACGGCATGACCGAGACCTCGCCAGTGTCGACCATGACCACGGTGGATGACGACCTGGCCAGGCGGACGGAGACCGTTGGTCGGGTCATGCCGCACATCGAGGTCAAGGTTGTGGACCCGGCCACGAGACGAATCGTCCCGCGGGGTGCGCCCGGTGAGCTCTGCACTCGTGGCCCGAGCGTGATGCTGGGCTACTGGAACGAGCCGGACAAGACGGCCGAGGCCATCGACACCGCGCGCTGGATGCATACCGGTGACCTGGCCACGATGGATGACGGCGGCTACGTCTCCATCGTCGGCCGGATCAAGGACATGGTGATCCGAGGCGGCGAGAACGTCTATCCACGCGAGATCGAGGAGTTCCTGTACAGCCATCCAGACATCGCCGACGTCCAGGTCATCGGCGTCCCCGACCAGCGTTACGGCGAGGAGCTGATGGCCTGGGTCGTGATGCGCCCGGGTGTGGAGGCTCTGACGGCAGAGGGTGTTCGCGCCTTCTGCGACGGCAAGCTCGCTCATTACAAGGTGCCGCGCTACGTCCATATCGTTGACGGGTTCCCGATGACCGTGACGGGCAAGATCCGCAAGGTGGAGATGCGCGCTGAAGCCGTCGAGATCCTCGGGCTGGCCGATCCCACCTCATAGACAACTCTCAGGCTTTTCGCCGGCATCTCTCGGACGGGTGCGGGATGCTTGCTGGGTCGAAGGGAATCACATGTCAGAGCAGCCCCCGGTGCAGCCGCCCAGCACGCCGCCTCACCAACCGCCCAGCCAGCCAGCTCAGAGTAATCCGCCAACGCAGCCGATGGCGGCTGCCTTTGGTGCCCCTCCCGCTGCGCCGACGGCTGCCTCCGCTCCCGCGTACCCGCCCCGGACGAACAGCTGGCAGCGCGCCACGTCCACCCCCGGCCGGCGCTGGGCGCTGGCCCTCTCCGCAGCTGCCGTCGCCCTTCTGCTGGTTCTGGGCATTGGAGTGACGAGCCTTCTGGTTCTTCGCAACCACGATCGGGTCAACCTGTTGGGGGACCGGCAGACCGCACGCAACTTTGGCCAGTACGGCCCGGGCAATGGCATGGGCAACGGCAAGGCCAAGGGTCAAGGTCCGCGCGCAGATGGCGACAGAAACCTGCCCGGTCTACGGGGTGGCCGGGTCCAGGGTCTTCGCGGGCTGGAGAACCTGCTTGGTGGAACGGCTCTGCACGGTGACGTGACCGCGGGCGCCGGTGGCTCGGTGCAGGCGCTGGTGTTCCAGCGCGGCGAGGTCACCGCCCTGAGTGCCACCTCGATCACGCTCAAGAGCTCGGACGGCTTCGCCGGCACCTATGGTCTCAATGCCACGACCAGATCAAGCGGGGCTTCCCTCGCCAAGGGCGGG
>DATCQG010000036.1:0-1817 GCA_036569625.1 Dermatophilaceae bacterium
GTGCCGACGTTGAGGACAACCCCGATCCGCGGCGGCGCGATACCGGTGAGGTAGGCGATGTGACCGATCCCCCGGGAGCCCATCTCGAGGACGAGGTATGCCGTGTCCGGCGTGATCCGGCAGACCGTCAGGGGAACGCCGACCTCGGAGTTCAGCGAACCGACGTTGGCGACCGTCTCACCATGGTGTTGCAGGACCGAGGACAGCAGGTCCTTGGTGCTGGTCTTGCCGGAGGAGCCGGTGATGCCGATCACGACGGTGCGGGTGCTGCGTTCGACCAGGGCGTGGGCCAGGGAGACGAAGGCCGCCTGCACGTCCTCGACCACGACGCACGGCAGGTCTGTCACCGGGCGCGAGGTCAGTGCGGCCACGGCGCCTTGGGCGCGCGCCGCCGCAACGAACAGGTGGCCGTCCATGGCCTCGCCGACCCGTGCGATGTAGAGGCTGCCCGCGGCGGCTTCACGCGAGTCCGTGACCACCGGTCCGTCCACCAGAGGATCCACTGCCCAAGCATCGGAACCCCCATGGACCCGGCCGCCGGTGATGCGGGCGATCTCGGAGAGCCTGAGGGGTATCACCTGGCCTCGCCGCGAGTCGCGTCGGTGGGTGCGGGGCCCAACCCCTTGCCGGGGGTGCCCTCCCCGGGTGCAGTGCGCTCGCTGGACGCAGTGCGCTCGAGCAAGGCCGCTCTCAGCTCTGCCCGGTCGTCGAAGGGCTGAACCACGCCGGCGATCTCCTGTCCGCTCTCATGCCCCTTGCCGAGGACCGCGACCGTGTCGCCGACGCCAGCCCGGGCGACGGCCATGCGAATGGCGGAAGCACGGTCGCCCATCTCGGCGATTCGCCCGGGAGATGGCCGGGCGGCTGACTGGTCCTGCGCGAGTGCTCCACGGATGAGCGCCGCCCGGATGGTCGCAGGGTCCTCGGAACGGGGATTGTCATCGGTGACGAAGACCAGGTCCGCGTGTGAGGCAGCCGCGGCCCCCATCGCCGCCCGCTTGCCAGCGTCCCGGTCCCCCCCGGCGCCCAGAACGACGATCAGCGACCCGGAAGTGTTGTGTCGTAGGGCTTTCAGGGCTGCCGCAACAGCGTCAGGAGTGTGGGCGAAGTCGACGAAGGCCAGCGGCATACGGCCCTGGTCTGTCTCTTCCCGCTCTGGATCGTCATCCGGGAACACTCGCTCCATCCGGCCGGGCACATGGGGATCGGTCGCAAGAGCCTTCTCGATCGCTTCGCGGGGGTAACCGGCAGCCAGCAGGATCAGGGCAGCCACTGCGGTGTTGACGCGGTTGAAGTCTCCGGGCAGGGCAGAGCGCAGGGACAGCTGCCCACTTTCACCGATGAGCTCGAAGCCGGAGGCGCCGGGCCCTACGGCCTTGATCTGCCAGTCGGCCTTGACGTCCTGACGCGACGAGACCGAGACCACCGGCACCCCGGAGTCGCCGGCGAGGCGCTGGCCCCACTCATCATCCACGCACACCACGGCCCGGACAGCCCGCTCGGGGGTGAACAACGAGGCCTTGGCCAGGTAGTAGCTCTCCATCGACCCGTGGAAGTCCAGGTGGTCCTGCGACAGGTTGGTGAAGGCCACGACGTCATAACGCACGCCGTCGACGCGATGCAGGGCCAGGGCGTGACTGGACACCTCCATCGTGCAGGTGTCCACCCCGCGTTCGAGCATCACGGCGAACAACGCATGCAGGTCCGCGGACTCGGGCGTGGTCCTGACGCTCTTGATGCGGTCCTCGCCGATCCGGGTATCGACCGTCCCGATCAGACCTGTCACGTGCCCCAGGGCTCGCAGAGCCGAGTCGAGC
>DATCQG010000037.1:0-4031 GCA_036569625.1 Dermatophilaceae bacterium
TTGCCGACGAGCTGCCCCGACCCGACATCGAGGTCACGGTGCTGCTGCCCTATGACCGCGGCGACCTTGTCAACAGGCTGCACCGCGAGGGCGAGATCCTCACCACCGAGCACACCGAGCACGGCACCCGGGTCGAGGCGAAGGTCCACCAGACCCTGGTCGACGAGCTCACGGCATACGCGCTCTGAGGCTCACAAGCCGGACCGTCCGTTGGCGATGACTGTGAGGTTTCGGTCGTTCAGCCGACCGAAACCTCACAGTCATCACCAGCGGGTATGCCGTACACGCCCACCGCCGCTGCCCACGCAAGGGCGGCGTCGGGGTTCTGGCATAACCTGAGGCAATGTCCTCGAAAGCCCTTGATCTCGACGCCCTCCTGGACGCCGCGGTCAAAGGCATCGGTGGGGTCGATCGCCCGGGGCAGGTCCAGATGGTCCATGCCGTGGCAGACGCGATCGCCAAGGGCGAGCATCTCCTGGTGCAGGCCGGCACGGGAACAGGCAAGTCGCTGGCCTATCTGGTCGCCGCCGTGGCGCATGCCTTCGACTCGGGCCGACCGGCCATCGTGTCCACGGCGACCCTGACCCTGCAGGCCCAGATCGTCGACGGTGACATGCCGCGGTTGGTGCAGGCCATCGCCCCGATCCTGGGCCGGCGACCGACCTTCGCGCTGGTGAAGGGCCGCCGGAACTACCTCTGCCGGCACAAGCTCTCCGGCGGCTTCCCTGACGACGACGAAGGCAGCCTGCTGTCCGTCGGGGCGGTGGATGCGAACCTCTCACGGATGGGCGCCGAGATCGTCAGGCTCCGCGAATGGGCGGACGAGACCCGCTCCGGCGACCGGGACGAGCTCGTGCCAGGCGTATCGGAGCGCGCCTGGCGTCAGGTGTCGGTCTCGGCCTACGAGTGCCTGGGCCAGAAGTGCCCGATGGCCACCGACTGCTTCGTGGAGCATGCGCGCTCCGGGGCCAAGGATGTCGACGTGGTCGTGACCAACCACAGCTTCATGGCGATCGACTCCTTCGAGGGCCGCCAGATGTTGCCTGAGCACGACCTGTTGATCGTCGACGAGGGCCACGAGCTCGTCGACAGGGTCACGTCCACCATCACCGACGAGCTGACGGCGCCGATGATCGCTGCCGCCGCCAAGCGGGCCGGGCGTCTCGCGGCGACCGATCAGGTCACTGACGCCTCCGAGTTCTTCGCCGCCATTGTCGATGAGCTGCCCGAGGGGCGGCTGAACGGCATACCGGACTCCCTGTCCCTGGCGCTTGCGCGGGTGCGTGACTCGGCCCGCGGGGTGCAGACCGAGCTGAAGCCCGCATCGCCCGAGGACAACGATGGTGCTCGGCAGGTCGCGCGGGCGGCCATCGACGAGATCTTCGAGAGCACGGAGAGGATCCTGGAGCAGCGAGAGCTCGACGTCGCCTGGGTGAGCAAGGACCCGCGTCGTGGCTCGGTACTTCGAGTGGCCCCCATGAGTGTCGCAATATTGATGCGGGACAAGGTGTTTGACGACCGCACGGTCATCATGACGTCGGCCACCCTCGAGCTGGGCGGCTCGTTCGACGCGATCGCCGGCACCCTCGGACTGCGCGGTGAAGGCGCCCCCGCGTGGCAGGGCCTCGACGTGGGCAGCCCGTTCGACTACCCCAGCCAGGCGATCGCCTACGTCGCCAAGCACCTGCCGGCACCCGGACGTGAGGGTATGGCGCCCGAGACGCTCGACGAGATCGAGGAGCTGGTGCGGGCGGCAGGTGGCAGGACACTCGGGCTGTTCTCCTCGATGCGGGCCGCCGTCGCCGCCACCGAGGTGATGCGCGAGCGGTTCGGCAAGGACACCGGCATCGAGTTCATCTGCCAGGGAGAGGACCAGACGTCAACGCTGGTGCGAGAGTTCGCGCGCGACGCCAGAACCTGCCTGTTCGGGACGCTGTCGCTCTGGCAGGGCGTGGACGTCCCCGGTTCCGCTTGCCAGCTGGTCATCATCGACCGGATCCCGTTCCCGCGCCCGGACGACCCGCTGTCCTCGGCGCGCTCGCAGGCCATCGCCCGCATGGGTGGCAACGGGTTCATGGCGGTCGCGGCCACGCACGCCGCTCTGCGGCTGGCTCAGGGCGCTGGCCGGCTGATTCGCCGCGACGATGACAAGGGGGTCGTGGCCATCCTCGACTCGCGGATGATGACCGCCCGCTACGCGGGATTCCTGCAGAAGTCGCTGCCACCGTTCTGGCCGACGATCGACAAGGCGATGGTCCTCGCCGCACTCAAGCGCCTTGATGAGACTGCCGCCGAGCCCTTGCCGGTGCACGTGCCTGCCCTTCGAGGTGTTGCGGGCGCCGATGTGGACCATCCGGCTGTGGACGAGCCCGAGATTGACGAGGACCAGCCCGTCGCCGACGACCCGCCGGTTGCCGACTCGACGCGGACCGCCGTCACCAAGGGCCACGCATGGTCCTCCGAGCAGGACGCCGAGCTTCGCGAGGGCGTCGACCTCGGGCTGACCCTCGACGAGCTGGCCGAGCACCTCGACCTTGACAGGGCCGTCATCGCCGCCAGGTTGAGCCTGTTCGGCCTCGAGCTGTCGGACTCACCCAAGATGGCGTTCTGACCATGGCCAAGACCTGTCGCCGCCGCATGGGAGTCTTGGCCCCGTGACGATCCCTGCCAGGGCAACCGGCGTGCCGGCATACGTGCTGATCTCCGGTCCGGAGGCGGTGCTGGTCGAGCGCGCGATTGCCTCAGCCCTTGAGGCGCTGCGGGCTGGGGACCCCGGTCTCGAGGTCATCAAGCTGTATGCCGAGGGCTACGAGAGCGGGACCCTCACCATGCATGCGTCCCCCTCCCTGTTCGGCGGGACAACGGCGATCGTCGTTCACGATCTCGACGCGGCGTCGGACGAGCTGCAGACCGACCTGCTGGACTACCTGGCTGCGCCGGCCCAGGAGATCACCCTGGTCGTGACGCACAAGGGCGGAGTGCGCGGCAAAAAGGTGCTGGACACCATCAAGAAGGCCGGCGCGCGGGTCATCGACTGCCCGCTGATCAAGTCGGACGGCGACAAGACCGCGTTCGCCACCAACGAGTTCCGCAGCCAGGGTCGCAAGGCCACTCACGATGCGGTGCGGGCCCTGGTCCAGGCGGTCGGCAGGGACGTGAGGGAGCTGGCTGCAGCCTGCGCCCAGCTGATCGCCGACACCGAGGGCGTGATCGACGAGGCGATGGTCGAGAAGTACCACGGCGGCAAGGTCGAGGCGACCGGTTTCAAGGTCGCCGACGCCGCCATCGCCGGCCACGCGGGGGAGGCGTTGCGACTGCTGCGCCACGCGATCTCGGCCGGTGACAGCCCGGTCCCGATCGTTGCGGTGCTGGCGATGCAGCTGCGCCAGATGGTGCGTGTCGGCAGCGCAGGTCACGGCACCTCAGGCCAGCTGGCCAAGGTTCTCGGCATGGCGCCATGGCAGATCGACCAGGCTCGAAGGAAGCTCACCGGTTGGGATCCGGACGGTGTCGGCCACGCGATCCAGGCCGTCGCGGCCGCCGATTTCGACGTCAAGGGCGGTGCTCGCGATCCCGTCTACGCGGTCGAGCGTGCCATCCTGACGATCTGCAACGCCCGCATCACCCGCTGACTTCGGTTTGGTCGGTCGTGCTCTTCGCTGCTAGATTTGACCGTCGCGCGCGCTCAGGTCGTGTGCGCATGAAGTTCCACCCAGAGCGGTTCAACCACGGGTATCCCCACGCCCGGTCCCGAATCGCTTCTGTCGCCCTCATGACAGAACACCATCGACCTACCCGAATGTGAGAAAGAGTCCTCGTGGCAAATATCAAGTCCCAGCTCAAGCGGATCAAGACGAACGCAATCCGCACCGAGCGCAACAAGGCCGTCAAGAGCGAGCTCCGTACCTGGATCCGCAAGTTCAAGACTGCGGCCGACTCCGGCGACGCGGCCGCTACTGCCGACGCGCTCAAGGTCGCCTCGACCAAGCTCGACAAGGCCGTGACCAAGGGCGTCATCCACAAGAACAACG
>DATCQG010000038.1:0-3828 GCA_036569625.1 Dermatophilaceae bacterium
GTCGCCGGCCACGACGTGTTCATCTGTGGCAGCCCGGGCTGGATGGACGCCGCTGAGGCGGCCGTGACCGGCGCCGGCGTCCCGAGCGAGAACGTCCACATCGAACGCTTCACCTACTGACCCGCCGACCGAGCGGCATACGAGACACGCTCCACGCCATACAAGACGAAGGAAGACATGCGACGCATCGTCACCGCCATCCTGTCCACGATCACGGCCCTGGTGCTGATCTTCGGCTATCACACCTCCACCAACAACACCGCGGCCGCGGCCAGCCCCGTCGTGCAGCAACCTGCGTCGCCCAGCTCAACACCACCCTCCCGGTCCAGGAACAAGAGCGGATCCTCCACGCACAGCTCGAGCCGTGCGTCCGGGACAACACAGCCGACCCCGGCGACCACCTACACGGGTGGCGTTGCGAGCACCCAGTGGGGACCCGTCCAGGTCCAGATCACGGTGCAGGGCCACAAGATCACCCGGGCCCGGGCCGTGCAGTACCCCCAGGGCACGTCGACCGACGCGCAGATCAACGGGTACGCACTGCCCATCCTGGACAAGGAAGTCATCCAGCAGCAGCGCGCCGCCATCGACACCGTCTCGGGGGCGACAGTTACCAGCGACGGCTACCTTCAGTCGCTGCAGTCCGCGATCGACACGGCGCACCTGTGAGTCACCCGGGCTCGCTGGGCGTAGCCTCGCTCGGGTTGGATCAGACAACAGGAGGGGGCCCGAGATGACCACTCGAAGCGACTATCAGACCGAAACCCCTCCGGAGCATCGCCAACGACCCCGGGCCCGAAGGACCCGGCCAACCCGACGCCGGCTCTGGGTGCGCCGCATCGGCGCGCTGATGGTGGTCTTCCTGCTGTGGCTGACCTGGTCGGTCGGTGGTGCCCTGATGGCCCCCGGCACCGACACGACGTCGGCAAAGCTGGCCGAGTGGGCCCGGTTCAACGGGTTGGGCTGGGTCGTGGACGAGCTGGAGCAGGTGCAGTACCAGCTCGACCCGCCCAAGGTTGGCGGGAGCCTGGCCGGAGGCATCCCCAAGATCTCCGAGCCACGACCGACACCCACCCGTCGTGCCAGCTCCTCACGGAAGACGCCGAGCCTCGCAGTTCTCGCGCCCATCCCGCCCCAAGCCCAGCCAGCACTGCCCGAAGAGGGTGCGTGGCAGACGCTGGTCAGCCTGCACGGGCAACCCGCCATCCGGGCCGCTTTCCTGCGTCCGGACGCGCAGCACACCAGCTATATGGTCGGGGTGGCGTGGCTCAACCAGAAGCTGGTCAGGATGGTTCTGCACCCCGGGTACTCCGTGCCCGGCGGCTCCGGCTGGTCCCAGCCCTCCTACGTGCCGTCATCGCGGCGGGACAGCCTGCTGGCAACATTCAACTCGGGCTTCACCATGCAGGACGCAAATGGCGGCTACTGGCAGGACGGGCAGACCGCCGCGCCGCTCCGGCAGGGCGCGGCCTCGATGGTGCTCTACAAGGATGGCCACGTCAACGTGGTCAAGTGGAACGCCACCGCCCCTGGCCCCGGTGTTGCCGCCGTGCGCCAGAATCTCGGCATGCTGGTGGAGAACGGCAAGATCTCGCCCGACGTGAACAGCACCACAACGCGGACCTGGGGCAAGACGGTCGGCAACACCACCTACGTGTGGCGCTCAGCCCTGGGAGTCCGCAAGGACGGCTCCCTGGTGTTCGTGGTGGGGGCCTCGATGTCGGTGCCCACCCTGGCCAACATCGTCCACGCCGCCGGTGCAGTGAGTGCGATGGAGCTGGACATCAACAAGGCGTGGACCAACTTCATGACCTACTCCCACCCGAGCCCCGGCGTGGCGGTGCCGCACATGCTCACGAAGGACGCGCACCCCAACCCCTATCGCTATCTGCAGCCGTCATCGCGCGACTTCGTTGCGGTCCAGGCCCGTTGAGCATTCAGGAGCACGAGGTCGAGGCCCTGATCGGGGCCCAGTCGCTGACGACGTCCCCCGGGATCCGTCATGGCGCGTTGGTCCTCAGCCACGCCGGTGAGCATGCCCTGTCCTGGGCGGCGTTGGGACTGCTGGGTGCGGTTCTCGACCGCGAGCAACGGGGCCTCTGGCTGCGGGCCACCGCAACAGTCGTCGGCGCCCACGGCCTGAGCATCGTGGTCAAGCGGTTGGTGCGTCGCCACCGTCCCAGCGACCCGCGGATACAGGTTCTCGTCTCAACGCCCAGCGACTGGAGCTTCCCCTCTTCACACGCGACGTCGACGACGGCAGCCGCCGTGGTCTACTCCGGCCTGTTGCGGCGGCGGTGGCCGCTGTTCTCGATCCCGGTGATGATGACCAGCCGGGTCATCCTGGGAGTCCACTACCCCAGCGACGTCCTGGGCGGCGCCCTCATCGGCGCGGCGTTGGCGCGCTGGGTCGCCCCGGCGAGGCGGGTGTCGAGCTGATGAGCAGGTTGCGCGTATCACCCCCGTCGTTGCCGGGTCTGCTTCGGGCGTGCCGCCCCCGCCAGTGGGTCAAGAACGTCCTGGTCCTCACCGCACCTATCGCCGCCGGCGTCGTCACCCAGCCACGGGCTCTCCTGCAGATGCTCCTCGCGGTCATCGCCTTCAGCGTGGCCGCCTCCGGGATCTACCTGGTCAACGACGCCATCGACGTCGAGGCCGACCGGGCGCATGCCACGAAACGCCTACGCCCAGTGGCATCCGGGGAGCTGTCGGTTCGCGAGGCCTGGGTTGCGGCCCTCGTCCTGCTGCCAGCCGCACTGGTCATCTCGGCGCTCGTGACGTGGCAGCTGCTCGTGGTCGTCGCGATCTACGAGGCCGTCCAGCTCTGGTACTGCCTCGGCATGAAACACGAACCGGTCATCGAGCTCACCAGCCGTCGCGTCCGGGTTTCTGCTGCGCGCCATCGCCGGCGGCGTCGCCACCCACGTCCAGCTCTCGCAGTGGTTCCTGATCGCGGCCGGCTTCGGGTCGCTGTTCATGGCCGCCGGCAAGAGGTACGCCGAGATTCGCCTGACCCAGGACACCGGCGTAGCCATCCGCCCGGTGCTGAAGCGCTACACCCCCTCCTATCTGCGGTTCGTCTGGACCATGTCGGCCGCGGTGCTGGTCACCACCTACGCGCTATGGGCCTTCACGATGGGCGCGGCGGCGTCGAACCAGTGGAGCGTGGTGTCCATCGTCCCGTTCGTCGTGGCCCTGCTGCGGTACTCCGTGGATGTCGACAGCGGCGCCGCGGGCGAGCCGGAGGAGATCGTCCTTCACGACCGGATGCTGATGGTGCTCGGTGTCATCTGGGCTCTATGCCTGATCGGCTCCGTGTACTTCTGAACCCTGCCGGGGTCGTTCTCAGATCGGCAGGCGGCTGAACACCGGATGTGGGAGGTGCCGCAGGGCCGACATGACCCACCGCATCGCAGGTGGCGCCCAGACCGTGCGCCGTCCCGCCCGCAGGCCCGCCACGATCAGGTCGGCGACCTGTTCCGGGGTCTGGGCCAGCGGTGCCGCCTTGAGCCCCTCCGTCATCTTCGACCGGACGAATCCAGGGCGAACAACCATGACCTGTATGCCATCTGCCGCGAGCGCGTCGCCCAGGCCGGTGTAGAAGGAGTCCAGCCCGGCCTTGGTGGAGCCGTAGACGAAGTTGGACTTCCGGGGGCGCTCACCAGCCACCGATGACATGGCAACGATCGCCCCGTGACCCTGCGCGCGAAGCCTCTCGCCAACGAGGACCCCGCACGCCACCGCCGCCGTGTAGTTGACCTGGACCAGGTCCAGCGCCGCGTCGACATCGCGCCACGCGCGCGCCTGGTCGCCAAGGAGCCCGAACGC
>DATCQG010000039.1:0-1885 GCA_036569625.1 Dermatophilaceae bacterium
CGCGGTGAAGGCACTCATGGCTGACCCGACGACCCCACCACCCAACGCGACGACACGACCATCTCCACCCCCGACCGGAAGCTCAGAACACGACCCGACCGTAGGAGCGACATGACGACCAACGACGTGATGGCCAGGACCGGGCACCAGGACAACCCGACGAGGGGGCGCTGGTGGCTGGTCGCCGCGGCGCTGCTCTTGCAGTTCTCGATCGGTGCCGTCTACGCCTGGAGCGTGTTCAGCAAGGCGCTGACTGTCGCCGAGCCGTTCCAACTCAGCAAGCTGGAGGGGGCGCTGCCGTTCGAGGTGACGATCGGTATGATCTTCATCGGCTCCTACATCGGCGGCCGGCTGCAGGACAAGAAGGGGCCACGCCTCGTCGCGCTCATGGGCGGCATCATCTACGCCGTCGGCATCATCCTCGCGTCGTTCTCGCACAACCGCGGTCAGCTCTGGCTGCTCGTCCTCAGCTACGGCGTCATCGGCGGCTTCGGGCTCGGCTTCGCCTACATCGTCCCGATCGCCATGCTGCAGAAGTGGTTCCCCGACAAGCGGGGGCTCATCACGGGACTGGCGGTCGGCGGGTTCGGCTTCGGTGCGGTCCTGACGTCGCCGATCGCGCAGGGCCTCATCGACAGCAACAAGGACGTGCCGACCAAGGCGTTCCTGCCCTTGGGCATCGGGTACCTCATCCTGTCGCTGATCGGCGCGTCGTTCTTCCGCAACCCGCCGAGTGGCTACCAGGTCCCGGGCTTCTCGCCCGCAACGAGCGGTCCCGTCGTCGACAGCGGCAAGGACTACACCGAGAAGGAGGCCCTGCGCACCCCGCAGTGGTACCTCCTCATGACAATCCTCGCCCTCAATGTCACTGCCGGTATCGCCCTCATCTCCCAGGCAGCGGCCAGCGCCACCGACATCGCCGGGTACACCAAGGCGGGGGCCGCCGGACTCGTCGGCGCGCTCGCGATCTTCAACGGCGGCGGCCGGATCGTGTGGGCGGTGGTCTCTGACCACACGGGCCGGATGCCGGCGTTCGCGGCGATGCTCGGCCTCCAGGGCATCTGCCTGCTGGCGATCCCCCACGCGAGCAGCGCCGTGCTCTTTTTCATCCTCGCCGCGGTCATCTACCTCTGTTACGGAGGGGGATTCGGCACCATGCCCGCGACCGCCGGCGACTACTTCGGTGTGCGCCACGCCGGCGCCATCTACGGTCTGATGATCCTCGGCTGGAGCCTGGGCGGCATCATCGGCCCGTTCATCATCTCGGGGCTGATCGGCGGCGCCAAGAACTACACCCTCGGGTACACCGTCATCGCGGTCATTGCGCTCGCCTCGATGGTTCTCACCGTGATCACCAAGATCCCCCGCACCCGAAACGACGTCCGCAAGGGCGTGCTCGGCGACCCCGCAGCCACGACCACCTGACCGGCTGACGTGCGGTCAGCGGACCCGGAGCGCCCGCTCGCCGCACGGCACGATCTCTCCGACGATGGGCGCGCCGGGGACCTCGCCGACCACGAGCAGCCCACCGCTGGTCTGAGCGTCGGCGAGCAGGAGCAGCTCGTCCTCGTCGAGCGCCGAGTCGATCTGCGAACGCACCCACTCGAGGTTGCGCCGGGTTCCGCCACTGACGAAACCGTCCCGCAGTGCGTCGCGCGCCCCCTCGAGGTAAGGCACCGCCGCCGCATCGACGACCGCGCTCACGCCTGAGGCGCGCGCCATCTTGAACAGGTGACCCAGCAGGCCGAACCCGGTCACGTCGGTGGCCGCTTCGACACCTGCCTCGAGAGCGTCTCGCGCGGCCGTGTCATTGAGCGCGACCATCGATGCCACCGCCTCTGGGAAGCTCTCGCCCGTCGCCTTGTGGCGGTTGTTCAGCATCCCC
>DATCQG010000040.1:0-14909 GCA_036569625.1 Dermatophilaceae bacterium
GTCGGGGACAGGGTGCAGATCGGTGCGAACTCTGTTGTCGTCAAAGACATCCCGGCAGGAGCGGTCGCGGTTGGCGTTCCCGCCACGATTCGATTCCCGAACAAGGGTGAAGACCCCTACGAGATGCTGTTCAACGACCCCGAGCTCTGGATCTGAACATCTGCGGAGAATGACGCGAGCCGGGGCAGATACGGTTGGTCAAGCTGGACGGCTGCAAAACCATATGCCGCGTCGGCGAGGAGGGCTCGCATAGTGGCCGAGTGCGGCGGTCTTGAAAACCGCTAGGGGTGCAAGCTCCTCGAGGGTTCGAATCCCTCGCCCTCCGCTCAAAGTCCATGACCAGCGGACTTCTCTCGACCGCAGCAGCTCGCAGAATGCGCGGGATTCTTCACGGATCGCGAATGGCGGTGGCTCTTCCAAGGAGCCCGTTTCAGTCCTGTCCCGGCGAGGTTCCGGGCATAATGTCGCTCAGGATCGAAACGCCGGACTGGTTGGGCGGATCGGTGCAGGCCACCAGGCCGTACGTTCCGCAGATCAGACCGCCGAGAGGATCCAGGGATGCAGCGTCGAGTGCTCATCATGGGCGCCGCAGGGCGCGATTTCCACAACTTCAACGTCACCTATCGGGAGGATCCCCGAGTCGAGGTTGTCGCGTTCACGGCGACTCAGATCCCGTTCATCGACGACCGGATGTACCCGGCGAGCCTCGCCGGTGAGCGCTACCCGGCGGGCATCCCGATCCACGACGAGAGCATGCTCTCGCAGCTGATCAAGGAGCAGAAGATCGACGACGTCATCTTCAGCTACTCGGACGTCAGCCACGAGTACGTGATGCACAAGGCCAGCCAGGTGATGGCCGCGGGCGCGAACTTCGTGCTGCTCGGGCCAGGCGAGACGATGTTGACGTCGACCGTCCCGGTGGTCGCCGTGTGCGCCGTCCGGACAGGTTCGGGCAAGACCCAGACCACGCGAGCGATCGCCGAGCTACTCAAGGAAGCCGGCAAGCGCGTCGTCGCCGTACGGCATCCGATGCCGTACGGGAACCTCGAGGCGCAGCGCGTGCAGCGGTATGCGACTCTCGAGGATCTCGACCGGTACGACACCACGATCGAGGAGCGCGAGGAGTACGAGCCCCACATCACCACGGGCACGATCATCTACGCAGGCGTCGACTACGGCCAGATCCTCGAGCAGGCCCAAGCGGAGTGCGATGTGCTGCTGTGGGATGGAGGGAACAACGACCTGCCGTTCTACAAGCCGGACATCCATATCGTCGTGGCCGACCCGCTCCGCGCCGGCCACGAAACGAGCTACTACCCGGGCGAGGTCAACCTGCGCATGGCCGACGTGATCGTGATCAACAAGATGGACTCGGCCTCGACCGAACAGGTGAACGCGCTGATGGACACGATCCACCAGACCAACCCTGGGGCGACGGTCATCCAGGCGAACAGCCGCGTGACCGTGGACGATTGCGATGCGATCAAGGGCAAGCGTGTCCTGGTGGTCGAGGACGGTCCGACCTTGACGCATGGCGGGATGAAGTTCGGAGCTGGGGTCGTCGCCGCCCGTGCACACGGAGCGGCCGAGATCGTTGACCCGCGGCCATGGGCGACCGGCACGATCGCAGAGACGTTCCTCAAGTACGACGTCGGGCCGGTGCTGCCGGCCATGGGCTATTCGGAAGGCCAGCTCGCCGAGATGGAGGAGATCATCGACGCGGCGGATGTCGACGTCGTCGTGATCGGCACGCCGATCGACCTCCGTGCCGTGATCGAGATCCGCAAGACCGCGGTCCGCGTCCGGTACGACCTGGAAGTGCTTCCGGACTCGCCGAGCTTGCTCGACGTGCTCAAGCCGGTGCTGACGTGATGCCGGAGTCATGACACTACGGATCGGCTACAAGGCTTCAGCCGAGCAGTTCAGCCCTCGCGAGCTCGTCGACTTCGCTGTCCAGGCCGAGCACGTTGGTCTGGACAGCGTGATGATCTCCGACCACTTCCAGCCCTGGCGGCATACGGGGGGCCACGCCCCGTTCTCGATGTCGTGGCTGGCGGCTGTCGGCGAGCGCACGGAGCGGGTTCTTCTGGGCACATCGGTGATGACTCCGACCTTCCGCTACAACCCGGCCGTGGTGGCGCAGGCGTTCGGCACCTTGGCCTGCCTGTACCCCGAAAGGATCATCCTCGGCATCGGCACAGGCGAGGCGTTGAACGAGGTGGCCGTCTCGAAGCTGGAATGGCCTGAGTTCAAAGAGCGCTTTGCCCGCCTGCGTGAGGCCGTTGCCCTGATCCGTGAGCTGTGGGCCGGCGATCGTGTCACGTTCGCCGGGGACTATTACCAGACGCACAACGCCACGGTGTATGACCGGCCGGCGCAGCCGGTGCCCATCTACGTCGCGGCCGGTGGCCCGGTTGTGGCCAGGTATGCGGGGCGCTCGGGGGACGGGTTCATCTGCACGTCGGGAAAGGGCCCGGAGCTTTACCGCGACAAGCTGATCCCGGCCGTGGAAGAAGGGCTTGCTTCGGCCGGAAGGGCGAGAGAATCGATCGACAGGATGATCGAGATCAAGCTCTCGTACGACACCGATGCTCGGCTCGCGCTGGAGAACACCCGATTCTGGGCCCCACTGTCCCTGACCGCAGAGCAGAAGCATGGCCTCAGCGACCCGACTCAGATGGAGGCTGCCAGCGACGCGCTCTCGATCGAGGCGGTGGCCAGCCGTTGGATCGTGGCATCCGATCCTGAGACCGCGCTCGCCCAGATCAAGCCGTATGTCGACCTCGGCTTCAACCATCTGGTCTTCCATGGGCCAGGTCACGACCAGTCGCGGTTCCTCACGTCCTTCGCCGCAGACGTCATGCCCGGCCTGCGCGCACTCATGGGCTGACCGCCAAGCAAGGCAGTCCTGGAATCGGCGGAGCCCCCTTGGCGCAGCGGTCGCTGTTCGTCGGGCCGCGGTTCAGCCCTTTGGGGCGACACCTATCTGGTCGAACGTGGCTGGCCGGTCCAGGGGGCTCGTGCGGTCGAACGGCCAGATGATGACAAAGGCTCTCCCCACGACATCCGTAACGGGGACGAACCCCTTGCCGGGATCCTGCAGGTGGAATCGGCTGTCCGCTGAGTCGCCGCGATGGTCACCCATCACCCACAGCTTGTCCACCGGTACGGTCACTGTGAAGTCGACCTCGGTAGGGCTGTCGCCCGGGAAGACGTAGGGCTCGACGAGCCGGACGCCGTTGACGTACACCCTGCCGCCCCGCCCCTCGACGGTGTCGCCACCGACGCCGATAACGCGTTTGACGAGGTCGCTCTGGCTGGTGGAGGGTGCCACGCCGATGAAGGCGAGAACGTCGTTCATGCGACTCCGCGGCTCGAGCGTCGGCAATCCATGTCCGAGCCAACCGCCGGGGTCGTGGAACACCACAATGTCGCCGCGGTGTACACCTCCCAGTCGGTCGGTCAGCTTGTTCACGAGCACCCAGTCGCTGACGCAGCGCGGGCAACCATGAAGGGTTGGTTCCATCGATCCTGACGGGATGAAGAAGGCCTGGACGAAGACCGTCTTGATGAACAGCGACACCAGGATGGCGATGACGAAGACGCCGGCCACGTCCCGCAGGAACGACCAGCGGTGTCGGGTCCGGGCGGCCCCGGGGTCATCGCGCTGGGCCCTATGTCTGCCTCGGACGGGTTGAGGCCCGTTCTTTTCCGGCTGTGACATGGGCTTCATTCTCTCATCCGGGTGGCTGTGCTCGATGGCATGTTGCCTGGTCAGGGCTGGGTGCGCGCCGATGCCTTTGCCCCTTGTCGAGGAGGCGCGACCTGGGGTCCGTACCGTGCCACGCAGTAGTCGCTCAACCGCCTGGCAAGGGCGCTGATCACCGCTGCCGCATGGTGGTCGCGGTCCCACGCGGCATACAGCCTGATGCTCAAGGCCCCACTGGCGCCGATGATGTCCAACCGTTGCAGACCAAAGCGGGGGTCGTCGGACACGACTGCTATGCCGCGTCCAGCCGCGGCAACGGCCTGGGCGAGCTGCGGGGTACCGAACTCCA
Source organism: Dermatophilaceae bacterium (assembly GCA_036569625.1). Classification (GTDB taxonomy): domain Bacteria; phylum Actinomycetota; class Actinomycetes; order Actinomycetales; family Dermatophilaceae; genus UBA4719. The sequence goes on from DATCQG010000040.1 coordinate 4,059, forward strand.
GCATCGATGGGTAGGCGAGCCGGGCCTCGTCCACCGCCCGGTCCAGCACCCGCCGCGGGCTGTAGTCCCCGGTGAGCAGGAGCAACGTCTGGGTGACCAGCTCGGCGACGGTGACCGAGCCTCGGCCGGCCCAGTCGTGCCCGGGGGGAACGTAGGCCCAGATGGGGAGCACGGCCAACGGCAGGAAGGCCAGACCCGCCGGAGGCAGCTCGGTCGCGATGGCCAGGTCGGCACCTGACTGCAGGGCCGCGTAGACGCGCTGGGGGCGCTGTTCGGAGACGGCGGGGAGCGGGTCATCCGGGAGCAGGGTGGCCAGGAACGGGGCGAGTACGTCGGTGAATGTCGTTCCGGGGGCGGCGATGTTGATGTGCTGCAGCCGTCCGGCGGCCAGTGTCGCTGCAGCTTCGGCCGCCGCGTCGGCACGCCGGGCCAGGTCGCGCGCGACGGGCACGAACTGGCGACCGGCGGCGGAAAGGACAAGACGTCCGCCCGAGCGGGCGAACAGGGTGATCCCGAGGTTCCTCTCGAAAAGGTGCAGCTGGCGTGACAGCGAGGGCTGGGTGACATGGACCAGGGAGGAGGCCGCCGTCACGGATCCGGCATCGACGACGGCCAGGAAGTACCGGACGTGCCGCAGCTCCATCAGCATGCCTCCAAGGCATCAGGTATGTGCCGAACAAGTATTGGACAACATGGTACGGCTGCTGGACCCTTGGGGCGTACGGGTGTGTCCACCCCGCCGACCGTTCGCCCAGCCCAAGGAGCACCAGATGACGACTGCACCCATCGAGGCTGTACCCGTCGAACAGCGACGGATCCTGAAGACGGCCATTCCCGGTCCCCGCTCGGAGCTGCTCCACAAGCGCAAGCAGTCGGCTGTGTCGGCCGGGATCGGGACGGGTCTCCCGGTCTATGTCGAGCGCGCCGGTGGGGGCATCGTCGTGGATGTCGACGGCAACCAGCTGATCGACTTCGGTTCGGGAATCGCGGTCACCTCGGTCGGCAACGCGGCGCCGCGCGTGGTCGCGGCGGTGCAGTCCCAGGTGGCCGACTTCACCCACACGTGCTTCATGGTCACGCCCTACGAGGAGTACGTCGACGTCTGCGAGCACCTCAACGCCCTGACCCCCGGGGATGGGGAGAAGCGCAGCGCGTTGTTCAACTCCGGCTCCGAAGCGGTGGAGAACGCGGTCAAGATTGCGCGCTCGTTCACCGGGCGGCCCGCGGTCGTGGCCTTCGACCACGCGTATCACGGTCGCACCAACCTGACGATGGCCCTGACCGCGAAGAACATGCCATACAAACAGGGCTTCGGCCCGTTCGCCGGGGAGATCCACCGGGTGCCTATGGCCTACCCCTACCGTTGGCCCACGGGCGCGGACCACTGCGCGGATGAGGCGTTCGACGCGTTCGTCTCCCAGGTACACACCCAGGTCGGCGAGCAGAACACCGCCGCTGTCCTGATCGAGCCGATCCAGGGTGAGGGCGGTTTCATCGTTCCGCCCGCCGGCTACCTCAAGCGGATTGCGGACTGGTGCACGCAGAACGGCATCCTGTTCATCGCCGACGAGGTCCAGACCGGTTTCTGCCGCACCGGCGACTGGTTCGCCTGCGAGCACGAGGACGTCGTACCCGACCTGATCACGACCGCCAAAGGTATCGCGGGCGGGCTCCCGCTTTCGGCAGTGACCGGTCGCGCGGACGTGATGGACTCGGTCCACGCAGGTGGGTTGGGGGGGACGTATGGCGGCAACCCCGTTGCGTGCGCCGCTGCTCTTGGTGCCATGGAGACGATGCGGGCCGAAGACCTCTGCGGCCGCGCTCGCCAGGTCGAGGCGTTGTTCATGCCCCGCCTGCAGGAGCTGGCCGAGAAGTTCGACGTCATCGGCGACATCCGGGGCCGCGGAGCGATGCTGGCCCTCGAGCTCGTGTCGGGCAGCGGTGACAAGGCTCCGAACTCGGCCCTGACCAGTGCTGTGAATGCCTACTGCCACGGTCAGGGGCTGATGACGCTGACAGCCGGTACGTTTGGCAACGTGATGCGTTTCCTGCCACCGCTCTCGGCCGGTGACGACCTCTTGAACGAAGGACTCGACATCGTGGAGCAGGCCTTCGTTGCCAAGGCCTGACCCACCCGTTGGCGATGACTGTGAGGTTCTGGTCGCTAGGACGACCCAAACCTCACAGTCATTGCCAACGAGAGCGGATCTGGTGACATCGAACCGTATTTGCATGACACTCAAAGACCCGTATGTGTGAACAGAAAGGCCCGATCCCCGTGGCGTTGACCGATTCTGAGAAGTCCCTGCTCGCGCGTGTCCCAACGGGCCTGTTCATCGACGGCAAGTGGCGGGGAGGCAGCGACGGCAGGACGATCAATGTGGAGGACCCGTCGACCGGGGAGACTCTGGCCTCGGTGGCGGACGCAACTGTCGCCGACGGTGCGGCCGCGATGGACGCAGCCGTTGCAGCACAGGGGGATTGGGCTGCCACGCCGCCTCGCGAACGCAGCGAGATCCTGCGCAAGGCGTTCGTCGAGATCACCGCCCGCGCCGAGGAGTTCGCGCTGCTGATGACCCTGGAGATGGGCAAGCCGTTGGCAGAGGCACGCGGTGAGGTGACCTACGGCGCCGAGTTCCTGCGGTGGTTCTCCGAGGAGGCGGTCCGCATCAGCGGGCGCTGGTCGACCGCCCCGAACGGCGCCACCCGGTTGTTGACGATGAAACAGCCGGTCGGCCCGACACTGATGATCACGCCGTGGAACTTCCCGCTGGCCATGGGCACCCGCAAGATCGGCCCGGCACTGGCCGCCGGTTGCACCATGGTGGTCAAGCCGGCCCAGCAGACCCCGCTCTCGATGCTGGCCCTGGCCGAGCTGTTGAGCGAGTGCGGTGTGCCCGCCGGCGTTATCAACGTCATCACCACGACGCGCACGGGTGAGGTGATCGAGCCGATCATCCGCGACCCGCGGCTGCGTAAGCTCACCTTCACCGGCTCCACCCCGGTGGGCCGCAAGCTCGTCCAGCAGTCCGCGGATCAGCTGTTGCGGGTCTCGATGGAGCTCGGCGGCAACGCACCGTTCCTCGTCTTCGAGGACGCCGACGTGGACGCCGCTGTGGCCGGGGCGATGGTGGCCAAGCTGCGCAACATGGGTGAGGCCTGCACAGCGGCCAACCGGTTCCTGGTCCACGAGAGCGTCGCGGACGAGTTCGCCACCAAGTTCGCCGCGAAAATGGCCGGTATGACGGTCGGTCGCGGAACGCAGGACGGTGTCACCATCGGCCCGCTGATCGACTCCAAGGCTCAGGCGGGCGTGGCTGGCCTGGTCGAGGACGCCAAGGCCAAAGGCGCCACGGTCGTCTGCGGCGGGGAGACGGTCGGGGACCAGGGCTACTTCTACTCGCCCACGGTCCTGACCGGCGTGCCGGCGGACGCCAGGATGATGCGCGAGGAGATCTTCGGCCCGGTGGCGCCGATCGCGACCTTTGCGACCGAGGCGGAGGCGATCGCGCGGGCCAACGACACGGAATACGGGCTGGTCGCGTATGTCTTCACCCGCGACCTCTCGCGCACGCTGCGGGTCAGTGAGGCGCTGGAGTTCGGGATGGTCGGCATCAACCAGGGCATCGTCTCCAACCCCGCGGCGCCCTTCGGTGGGGTCAAGCACTCCGGCTTCGGGCGTGAGGGTGGCTTGGAGGGAATCGAGGAGTACCTCGAGGTCAAGTACGTCGGTATCGCCCCCTAAGTCTGGGCCTGCCAAAGCCAACGCCGGGTCGTCTGCCGGCATGTGTCCGAAGTCGTCCCGGGTGTGGCGGGTTGGTGGGTGCGTCTGCCGGCATGTGTCCGAAGACGTCCCGGTCAGGCAAGGTGGCAGGGCTCTCCGGGGGCTCTCAGGGCTCGAAGCGGTAGCCGAGGCCGGGTTCGGTGATCAGGTGCCGTGGGCGGGATGGCTCGGCCTCGAGCTTGCGACGCAGCTGGGCCATATAGACCCTCAGATAGTTCGTCTCGGTGCCATGCGCCGGGCTCCACACTTCCTGAAGGAGCGCCTTGCCGGTGACCAGCCTGCCGGGGTGGCGGGTCAGGACCTCCAGGAGGTGCCACTCCGTGGGCGTGAGCCGGACCTCCTTGCCCGATCGGGTCACCCGTTTTGCGGCCAAGTCGATGGTGAACGTCTCGGTGATGATGACCGGAGCATCCTCATTGGGTTGGGCCCTGCGCAGGGCGGCGCGGATGCGGGCGAGCAGCTCGTCCATGCCGAAGGGCTTGGTGAGGTAGTCGTCGGCTCCGGCGTCCAGCGCGTCGACCTTGTCGTTCTGGCTGTCGCGTGCGGACAGGATGATGATCGGGATCCGGGTCCAGCCGCGCAGGCCGTGGACCACCTCGACCCCATCTATGTCGGGCAGGCCGAGGTCGAGGATGACAAGGTCCGGTGGCGTCGCCGCAGCAGCTCGAAGCGCGCCCGCCCCATCGGCGACGGCGTCGACGTCGTATCGGCGCGCGCGAAGGTTGATGACCAGAGCGCGACGCAGCTGCGGCTCGTCCTCCACGATGAGCACCCTGGTCATGGAGCCACCGGCAAGATGACGGTCATGGTCAGCCCGCCCCCGGGTGTCGCCGATGGCGTGAGCTCTGCGTGCATGGCTTCGGTGAAACCTTGGGCGATCGCGAGTCCCAGGCCAAGGCTCGCGGTGGCGTCGTGGTCACCCAGACGCTGGAAGGGCACAAACATCTTGTCCCACTGCGACGGCGGTATGCCGGGGCCGTGGTCGATCACCTGAAGCCGGACGTGGGGGGCTGCGGCGCCGCTGCCGGCTCCCGGAGCTGGTTCGTCTACCGCATCCGGGTCAGCGGCATCCGAGAGCGCGGCGTGGACCCGGACGGGGATCTCGGGCGGGCTGAACCGCCGGGCGTTGTTGACCAGGTTGGCCACAACCCTTTCCAGCAGCCCGGCGTCGGCTTGAACCCAGGGCAGGTCCTCGGGCACCTCGATGGTGACGTTGGCCTCAGTGCCGATCAGCGCCCTTGCGACCACCTCGTCGAGCGCCACGGGGCTGATCTGGACGGACACGGCTCCGGCCTGGACCCGCGTCATGGCCAGGAGGTTGGAGATCAGGTCTCCAAGCCGGTCGGTCGAGTCCTCGATGGTCAGCAGGAGCTCGCGCGCTTCCTCGGGTGTCCAGGCGATGTCCTCCTGCCGCAGGCTCGAGACGGCGGCCTTGATCCCGGCGAGAGGGGTGCGCAGGTCATGGCTGACCGCCGTCAGGAGGGCTGATCGAACCCGGTCAGTCTCAGCGAGCTGGTGGGCCTGCGCCGCCTGCTGGGCCAGTTGCTGGCCCTGCCAAGCCCGGCTTGCCATCGCGGCGAGCACACCGAGCAGTCGGCGGTCCTCGGCAAAGATCTCGGGCCCGTAGCCTCGGAGCTCCAGGCCGTCCGTCCCCTCCACGGTCAGGGTCGGCCGCTCGGACGGCGCCGGCCCGAGCAACGCCAGCGGAGAGTCACCCAGGGCCGGGTCCACGAGGGCCACGGTGCTCATCCCGAACAGGCCGCGCACCTGCTCGAGTACGGCCATCACGGAGGTCTCGCTGATCTCGGCCGAGCTGAGCCGGGAGATCAGACGTGACTCGACGCGGGTGCGCTCGGCTGTTCCGCGGTTCCGGGCCCCCAGCTCGACGGTGACGCTGACCAGGACCGCCGCAAGGACGAAGACGACGAGGTCGATCGCGGCATCGCGGCTCTCCACGGCCAACGTGTAGTAGGGAGGCGTGAGGAACCAGTTGACCAGTAGGAAGGAGGCCACCGCCGCGAGCAGGGCAGGCACGACGCCGCCGATCACGGCGACGACCACAACCGCGAGCAGGTAGATCAGCAGCGAGCTTTCGACGGCCAGGCTGGACCGGACGGCGACCAGAACGAGCGTCAGGAGGGGCAGGCCCAGTGTCGTGGCCAGAAGACCAGCCCCGCGCCTCGATCGGGACAGGCCTCCGGCTGACGGTTGCAACGCCAAGATCGGGACGACCGGAGTGACGTCTCCCGGCGGCTGGCTCGTCATGGCGTCAGACTCCCATACGATCCCCCTGATCGTGGCTCTGAAGCTCCGCCGACACTTCGGCCCAGCGGGCCTCAGCCAGCTCCGCGGACCCGAGCCGGAACGGGACGCTGGTGACCATGACACCCGGCTGGAACAGCAGGCGAGTCTTGAGCCGCAGGGCGCTGTGGTTGTGCAGCACCTGCTCCCACCAGTGACCCACGACATACTCGGGGATGAAGACGGACACGACGTCGCGTGGGCTTTCCCGTCGCAGGCCCGCGATGTGCTGTATGACCGGTCGGGTCAGATCCCGGAACGAGGAGTCCAGAACCGTGAGCGGCACCGGCACATCGCGCTCCACCCACTCGCGCATCAGCTGGTCGGTCGCCTCGGGCGAGGTTCGCACGGTCAGCGCGGTGAGGGTGTTGGGACGTGTCGCACGTGCGTAGGCCAGCGCTCGCAGGGTTGGCGCGTGCAGCTTGGAGACGAGCACGATCACATGGATCCGGCTCGGCAGCAGCGCCCCGGCAGGCGTGGGCTGGAGCTCCACCGCCACGCTGTCATAGTGCCTGCGGATCCCCGTCATGATCGCAAACACCAGCGGCATGGCGATGACGACGATCCACGCGCCGTGGGTGAACTTGGTGACCAGCACGATGACCAGCACGAGCGCGGTGGTCGCCGCCCCCAGAGCGTTGATCGCGAGGGAACGCCTGATCCGATGACGCGCGGCGGTCTGCCGGGTCCGGGCCATCAGCGTCAGCCAGTGTCGGACCATCCCGGCCTGGCTCAGGGTGAATGAGACGAACACCCCGATGATGTACAGCTGGATGAGTCGGGTGGTGCTCGCATCGAAGGCCCAGATGAGCATCCCGGCCAGGGCGGCCAGGATCACGATGCCGTTGGAGAACACCAGACGGTCGCCCCGCCTGGCGAACTGGAGCGGCAAGAACCCGTCCTGACCCAGGATCGAGGCCAGGATCGGGAAACCGTTGAAGGCGGTGTTGGCCGCCAGCACAAGGATCGCGGCCGTGAAGGCCTGCACGGCGTAGAAACCCATCGAGCTGTAGCCGAAGACGCCTCCGGCGATCTGGGCGATGACGGTGCGCTGGATGTAGCCCACGGGGGGCGCCCACCAGCTGGGAGGGGTCGGCCCCCACGTGCACCTTGCTGATCAGCGCCAGGGCGGTGATTCCGACGAACATGACGATCGTCAGGGTCCCCATGATGCTCAGGGTCGCGGCTGCGTTGCGGCTCTTGGGCTTCTTGAAGCTCGGCACACCGTTGCTGACCGCCTCCACCCCCGTCAGGGCCGTGCAGCCCGAGGCGAAGGCACGCAGGACCAGCGCCACCAGCAGCAGGCCACTGGCCTGCTGCTGCGCTCGTATGCCGATCGCTGCGGACTCCGCAACGGGGGCATGACCGCCGGCCATCTGCAGCAGCCCGAACGCGATCATCGCGAACACACACAGGACGAAGCCGTAGGTGGGGATCGCGAAGAACTTGCCCGACTCCTTGGTGCCGCGCAGGTTCATCAGCGCCAGGAACGCAACCAGCCCGACGGACAGAAGTACGACATGGGGTGCCAGCGATGGGACTGCCGAGACGATGTTCGCCACACCGGCGGCCACCGACACCGCGACGGTCAGCACGTAGTCGACCAGCAGCGCGCTCGCGGCGACCAGAGCGGCATTGCGGCCCAGGTTGGCCCGGCTCACCGCGTAGGCCCCGCCGCCGCCGGGATAGGCGTGGCAGGTCTGGCGGTAGGACAGCACCACCACCACCAGCAGCAGTATGACGGCGCCCGCGACCCAGGGCGCAAGGTGCAACAGCGACAGCCCCCCCAGGCTGAGCATCAGCAGGATCTCTTCGGTGGCGTACGCGTTGGACGACAGCGGGTCGCTGCAGAAGACCGGGAGGGCCAGCTTCTTGGGCAGCAACGTCTCCCCCAGCATCGAGCTGCGAAGGGGACGTCCGACCAGCAGGCGTTTGGGAAGGTGGGTAAGCGTGCTCACCAAACCAGACAAACACCGCGGCGCACCGCGGGCCGACCATCTTGACGTTTCCCTAACACCCCGGCCGCAAACCTTGATGCCCCCTTGACGCCGCTGTCGTCAGAGGCCTGAGGTTCACTCCCGTCGGCATGGCTTGCGGGCGAATGAAGACAGGCCATTGGGATGAGGCGCGCAGCGCGGTATGCGTGCTAGCCTCGTCAATGGTTGCAGTTGCAGTTCCTCGCAGATCGAAGAAGTGCCCGCTCCGGCGGGCTTTTTTCATAACATCGGGCATGTCCCGCTTGGTGTGGGGGTAGTGCGGCAGCCTGGGGCTCACGAAGTGTGGACTCCATTGGCTATAAAAGAAAGAGTCATCCCCATGGCACAAGGCACTGTTAAGTGGTTCAACGCTGAAAAGGGCTTCGGTTTCATTGCCCAGGACGGCGGCGGCCCGGACGTGTTCGTTCACTACTCCGCGATCGAGACGAGCGGCTACCGCTCCCTCGAAGAGGCACAGCGCGTGGAGTTCGAAGTTACCCAGGGCCCGAAGGGTCCCCAGGCTGAGAAGGTTCAGGCCATCTGATCTGAGGTTTACTCAGACCTGACGGCAGCAACGCGACCAACCAGTCGACTTTGCGCAAAGCCCCCCGGCTTCGGCCGGGGGGCTTTGTCGTGTGGCTGAGCTCAGCGTTGGAGGATGCCCAGGAAGGCCTTGGCGATGGGTGCCGCCACCGTGCCGCCGCTCTTGCCGTTCTCGACCAGCACCGCGAATGCCACGTTGCCCTGCCAGCCGACGAACCACGCGCGCGTCTCCGGAGGGTTGGCCGACCCGTATTCCGCCGTGCCCGTCTTGCCGAACACCGCGCCCCCCGCAGCCGACTTCAGAGCCGTCCCGGTGCCTTGGGTGACCACGAGGCGCATGAGCCCACGGAGCTCACCGACCACCTTTGCATCCAGGGCCTTGGGTGCCCGGTCAGCACCGGCAACGGCGGGCGTGCGGATCAGCGCGGGTTCGATATAGCTCCCACGTGCCACTGACGCGACCATGACTGCCAGGGACGCGGGCGAGACCAAGGTCCTGGCCTGGCCAAAGGCGGTGGCGGCCTTCTCCGTCTTGGAGGTGGCCACGGGCACCGAGCCCGAGAACGTCCCGTCGATCCCCAGATGCTTGCCCCAGCCCGCGCCGACGCCGAGAGCTGCCGCCGCATCATGGACGTCGGAGTCGCCCATGGTGGCGGCGAGCTGAACGAAGGCGGTGTTGCAGGAGAGCGCAAAGTCCTTGGAGAAGGGTGCCGACGCGAAGGTCTCGTTCTCGTAGTTCGTCATCTTGCGGCCGTCAACCATCACGAACGGCGGACAGGTCACCGGCGTCGATGGCGACAACCCCTTGCCCAGCAACGAGTATGTCGTGGCGACCTTGAGGGTCGACCCTGGTTGGTACTGGCCCAGGAGCGCCCGGTCCATGCCGAAAGCGGGCGAGTTGGCCACGGCGAGCAGGTCCCCGGTGGTCACGTCGACGGCCACCAGGGACGACGGGACCGGGCTGCTCCCGGCGAGCGCCGCTTCGGCAGCCGACTGGATCCTGGGATCCAGCGTCAAGGTCATCGGGGCGCCGTTGACCGCGGCCTTCTCGAACAGTGGCGCATCGGGCTTGTCGCTGGCGGTCACCCTCACTCCAGGGGTGCCACCGAGCAGGCCGTCATACTGCCCCTGCAACCCACTGAGCCCGGCGTAGTCACCCGCGACGTGGAGGCCCTTGCTGTTCTTGATCGCCTCGGCGGTCACCGGGCCATAAGAGCCCAGCAGCGGTCGGGCGAAGGTGGGTGACGGCGCAAGGGGCTGCTCGCGCGGTGGGTAGATCACACCGATGATGGCGTCGAGCTGCGCCCTGCGGGCCTGGAAGTCGGCCTCGCGATAGGTGATCACGGGGATCGGCGCCTTCGAGCCGGACGCCTTGGCGGCGTTCAGCTTGGCGACCAGCGAGCCGGCCGGCTCCTTGACGACACTTTCCAGAGCGGCGATCGTCTGGGCCGAAGCCCGGGCGGGGTCGATCGCGACGTCGTAAACCTTGGCGACCGACACCATAGGCGAGCCCTTGCCGTCCAGGACGTCCCCGCGTGTGCCCCACGTCCGGGTGGCGACCAGCTTCGCAGTCGGGCTCAGTCCGGGGGCCCACATCGATGCTCCGTCCTTGGCCACGACGGTCCAGATCTCGGTGTCGTTTCGTAGCAGGGAGACTGGCATCGTGTAGGCCCAGGTTGAGCCCTCCGCCACGGTCCAGGCCACCGACAAGCGGCCGGCGGCCTTGTCGCCGTCACGGGTGAGCGACGTGACCGTGACCTTCACGGGCCCGCTCCCGAGCCCTGAAGTCGTGCGCTTGAAGCTGGCCACGACCTGCTCGGTGGTCCGGAAGGAGTACGTCGTGTTGCTGATGGTCCGGTGCGACCACGCGCTGGCGAACTGGTCGGCCGAGGCCCGTGCCGCACGGTCGAGACGAACCTGCTCGCGCTGGTGGACATACGCGAACCCCCCTGCAGCCGCAGCCACCGCGACGACTCCGGCAACGACCGAGGCGATGATCATGCGTCTGCTCATGGCCACCATCCAACCGCAGGCCCTGTTCGGCTACGCGTCTGCCCCAACTCCTCCCCTGGGCGGAAATTGCGTGGCAGAGTCAGATTCATGAAAAGCACCATGCAGGACACGCCGTTGCTGATCTCGCGCATCCTTCTGGCGGGCACACGTTTGCATGCCGACCAGGAGGTCGTCACCTGGACGGCGGACGGGGCACGGCGAACGTCGTACGCCGAGGTGGGCACCCAGGCGGCT
>DATCQG010000041.1:0-3565 GCA_036569625.1 Dermatophilaceae bacterium
AATCTCGTGCGGGCTCGTTGCGGACTGCGGACGTTCTGACGCTCGCGGAGGCACGGTCGAAGAGGGCTTCGCAGGGCGCTGACCTGCCCAAACGCGGAGTGGGCCCCGTCGGGCTCGAACCGACGACCTACGGATTAAAAGAGCGACCCAAGCCTGCGTGGAAGGCTTGCGATCGGCCGTTTCGTGCGTGGTTCGTTGACGCTGGCTGACCCTGCTGGACAACATTTCTCACTCTTGTGTGCCACAAATGTGCCACGCGACCTTTGAGGCTTCTCCTTCTGCTGACCTCGGAGTTACACCCCTGGGGCTCGACCTGGGCCAGGTCGAAGACCCAATTGAGACGCTACGGCAATGGGCCGCGGTTCGACCCCGGGTAATCACGTCAATGGGATCCGTTGTCTGACCCGTGTATGTACAGATTCCAACTGAACCGCTGTACATTTGGGATATGGACGTAGCGATCAGCACTTTGCGCGCAGAGCTGTCGACGTGGATCGAGCGGGCGCGCTCCGGCGAAGAGGTCGTCGTCACCGATCGAGGCACGCCGGTGGCGCGCCTACTAGCTGTCGACACTGCGCCGCTACTTGACCAGCTCATCGCGAGTGGGGTACTGAGCAAGCCGCGCCGTGATGCTCGGCCGGCTGCCCGTGGTGCCGCGCGGGCCCACGCAAGCGGCCCGGTGTCGGAGCTGGTGAGCGAGCAGCGGCGCTGACCTCCGTGACCATCGTGTATTTCGACAGCAGCGCCTTCGTCAAGCTGGTCGTCGAAGAGGACGGGAGTGAGGTTGCCGCCACATTGTGGGACGGCTGCGATGCGGCAGTGTCCAGCCGCCTCGCGTATCCGGAGGTGCGGGCCGCGTTGGCCGCAGCTGGCCGTGCTCACCGTCTGGACCCAGCCGAGCAGAGGCGTGCCGAAGCGATGTGGGAGGACTTCTGGGCGGCGACAAGGACGGTCGAGCTGACCGAAACCATCACCGCCCACGCCGGTCACCTGGCCAGTCGGCACGCCCTTCGAGGCGCCGACGCGGTGCACCTTGCCAGCCTGCTCGCAGTCGGCGCCGCCGAAACGCTCTTCGCCGTGTGGGACCAGAAGCTGAGAACTGGGGCCGAGGCAGTAGGCGTACGGCTGGCTCCCATGGCGTAGTCCGCAGCTCGGACGTCGGGCGGGGTGGATGACGCGGCTCGGGCGTCCTGTTTTGCCCTGTTTTGCGGTGAGGCCTCCTCAGCCTGCTGACGTCGCACCTCAGCCCGAAGCTCCGGCGGACGTGGCAGCGCTTATCCCGATGCTGCGCCGGATCGTCGGCGCCCGGGTCGGCGGTCACCGGCAGCGGATGCAGCCATTGCAGCGCGGTCGACATTGACTGAGGCAAGGGCGCCCGGATGAGCGACCCACCGTCGAGAACCCGCACGGTCCTGACCTCACGGGCGGCCCTGTGCTCCGCCGGAGACCGCCGCAGGCCAAGCGTCCTGGGGAGTGAGCAACGCCCTAACCTCGCGAGTCCACATCCCCGCAGTGCCCGGGTCTTCCATGCTGCGGGGCGCTTTCGTCGACACGCTGTTGCGGGTGTTGAAGTCCTAGGGCCTCGTCCAATTCCGCCTCAGTCAGCGCGCGTGGCAAGAGGGACACAGCGACAATCACGTGGCCCAGGAGCTCTATCTCGGCCTGGAGGCTTTCGTCAGTGAGTGTCAACTCGCAACGCTTGGTCATACGTCCGCCTAGCAGTGGATGGTGCGCGGCAAGTCGACTAGTGTTTCGACGAGCCCAATCCTGAAAGTGCTCCTGTGAGTCATCACGTGAAGTGGCATGGTGAATCGTTGTCCCGCTGTGACATCGCCCCTCGCCTCACGTGCTTACGCCCTTGCCCTCGGGAGGGGTGAGTGCCGGCCCGCAGCGACCGCGGGCCTGCATCCACCACAGGCATCGGGTTGGTGCGAACGTGGGCGGTGGGGACTGTCTACAAGCGCCTGGCGCGTCGGAGGACGGTGTGGCTGCCTCGATTGGCGTGTTGGTCGGTTTGGCCCGCCTAGGGCCCACGTTTCGAAGACTTGGAGCCCCATCACCAATCCGATCGCGAGAAGGGGGCTGGTCATGGCCAAGAGCATCATCAGGCACCGGTCCCCATCTGCGCTTCAAGCCCGGCGCGGCGCGGCGCCTGCGGAAGCGATCGCGACGACCCGCGCAACCTTGGCCCCGTGTCAATGGTGAACGCAGGTACGCTGACGGTCAGGCCCAGCAGGTTGACGTCGACGGGTCCGATCACAGCGGTCGCCCCGCGCAGGCCACAGACAATTTCAGCAGGAGCGGTCTTGCGGCGGCTGCCCCATCCGATGGTGGTGCCGTCGGCATCGAGGAGCTGACCGGCGAACACGCCTGCGGCGCAGAGCCGGTCGGACACCATGACGAACCGGTCGAGGCGCAGGCAACCGGTCATCGTCCCGACCCTTCCGCTGGGAGAAGCGAAGGTGCCGTGGATCCGGGACTCGCGGTTCGGGGGCAGTAATGGGGCTGGCCTTCGACGTTGTGGAAATGGGATAACGGGCATCTTCTCTCCTCGGGCGTGTCGGTGCTTGCTTCCTGTCTACAGATGAAGACCCCTTCGGGCGGGTTGGATGACGCGGCCCGGGCGTACTGTTTTGCTGTGAGCGCTCCCCAGCCCGCTGACGTCGCGCCTCAGCCCGAAGCCCCGGCGGACGTGGCGGCACTGATCCCCATGCTGCGCCGGATCGTCGGAGCCCGGGTCGGCGGTCACCCGGCAGCGGACGACCTCGTCCAGGAAACGCTCGTACGGGTGCTTGCCGCGTCCGCGAGGATCGAGCCCGGCATGCTTGAGCCCTACGCCATCGTCACTGCACGGAACGTGATCGCGTCCATGTGGCGGGACGACGACCTCCACAAGCGCAACCAGCACCGGATCGTGGACCTGCGGCCTCCGGCAGCGCCGGACGAGCAGTTCTTGGCGAGGGAAGAGCAGTCCGCCGTCGCGCAGGCCCTTGCCCGGCTGTCCGAACGTGAGCAGGAGGCACTGCTGGCCCACGAGGTGTCCGGCCAGGACACCCTGTCGCTGGCGTCGCAGTCGGGGTCGACGGCCGGGGCGGTGGCGGCCCAGCTGAACCGCACGCGTGCCCGCCTGCGGGTCGAGTATCTCCTTGTGCTGGAGCAGACCGAGCCACCATCAGACCGGTGCCGTCCTGTCCTGCTCGCCCTGTCTAGCGGCGACCGCCGCCGTCAGCGAGAGGTTGACGCGGCTCGGCACATGCTCGAGTGCGAGCTGTGCGCGCGACTGAGTCAGCCGCTGATGGACCGCGGGCAACAACGCGACGACGAGGTGCGCATAGCGATCCGCACCGATGCCGACATCGTCGCCGCACGCCAGGCCGCGCGGCAGCTGGCTGCGCGACTGGGGTTCTCCCGCACCGACCTGACAATCCTCGCGACCGCGGTGTCGGAGGTGGCCCGCAACATCGTGCGGTTCGCCGGAGCCGGCGAGGTCGTCGTCGAGTTGATTGATGGGCCTCGGCAAGGCGTGCAGATAGTCGCTCGCGACGCCGGGCCCGGTATCCTCGAC
>DATCQG010000042.1:0-1795 GCA_036569625.1 Dermatophilaceae bacterium
CATCGCCAACCAGATCGCGGCTGCGGACCGAGCCCTGGGGCCGCTGGCTCGACGGGTCCAGATCGTGGCGATCAACACCAACCCGATCTTCCATCGCGTCGAGGACGTCCAGGCCTTCACGAGGTCCCACGGCCTCGGCGACCTGCCCAACTGGCACTTCCTGGCCGGAACGCCAGCGGAGCTGGGCGACGTGCTCGCGGCATACAGCATCGTCGTGCAGGTCCCAGCGGTCGGCATGGTTGCCCATGGAGAGGGCATCTACTTCGTCTCACCGGACGGTACGACGGCGGCATACCTCGGCGACGGCGCGAACCCCCAGCTGTCCCAGGGCTACACGACACTGATCGAGCAATGGATCCGAAGGCTGCTGGCATGACCTCCGCCCCGCCGATCAGCCCTCGCCTTCCCCGCGTTCGCCGCATTCGGCATCGACAGGTAGCCGCACTCGCCAGCATGCTCATCATGCTCTCCGCATGCTCGCAGCCCACATCACCACAGGCGACCCCCCAGGACAGGGCACAGCAGCTTGCCCGGTCCACCGAGGCGCCGCTTCGAACAGCTTCGCCCTGGCTGCTGATGTCTGATGGCCGCTCCGGCGATGCCGTTTGGCCCAGCGGGGCCGCCTTCCTGCTGCTCCACACCGTGGATGGTTGGCGACACGTCACCAACATCACCCCTATCGCTGTGCCCACCGGTGGGGGGCTGACCATGGCCGCCAGCTCCCGCGAGCTCGTGGTGGGCGCTCTGCCGTTCGACCAGCTCGTCGTCTCGCCACTGCTGCGCAGCCCGAAGTCCGGCACGACCTGGAGTCCCGATCAGCTGCCAGGCGCTCTCACCCTCGGCCGGCAGTCGGTCGCACTGGGTCCGCGCGGTGCCACGGCCGTATTGCGCCAGGCTGGCGGAACCGTTGTTGAGAAGGGGGAGCATGGCTGGAGCGCGCTGACCGACGCCTCCCGGCTTGCGCCTGGCGGGCACCTTCATCTCGACGGCCTCAGGTGGGGTGCGGGCGGTCGCGGCTGGCTGACCGGTCACGGACCTGCCGGATCGCCGGTGGCGTTCACGACCAACGACTTCGGCCGGAGGTGGGCCGCCGTGGCCGGGCTGGCCCCGGACGCCGTCGCGGCGTTGACACCCTGCGGAGGCGACCAGGCATGGGTGCTGCCGGTGGTGCGAGCGCGAGGGACCATGTCCATCGCCGCCAGCGTGGACGGCGGAGCCACCTGGGCAACCGGCGCTCCCTTGACGGTTCCGCACGGTTCACCCGCGTGGGGTTGCCACGGCCAGGACGTGTGGATGCTCGGCGGCGCAGCGAGCGGTGACCACGTCTACTCCTCCGCGAACGCCGGCGTGACGTGGACGGACCACGGTGCGGCCCCTCTTGGAGTCACCGATCTGGCCCCCACCGGCAGCGGGGCAGGTTTCGCAACCGGGACCACGGCGAAGGGGGCCATCCTGTGGGCGGTGCGCGGCGACGGTACGTCGTTCTCTCACGTCGCGCTGCCCGGCTGGGTCACAACCGTCGGGAACCAGATGGTGTCGCAGAACTGATCACCGCTGGCTAACGCGCGGACGAAACCCCGAGGTGTCAGCCGCCGATGGTGGGGCTGGCGATGAATGAGGTGGTGAGGGCACTGAGCGTCGCCGCGATCGCGACCCAGGCCCACCAGAGCGAGACGATCCCGACCTGCCAGTTCTCAGTGGCCGTGTACCTGCCCAGCCGACCCCGGTTCCACATCGACACACCCAGGAACAGAGTCAGAACCACGTGGAAGAGGTTGGCCCCCGTCAGGAGATA
>DATCQG010000043.1:0-14689 GCA_036569625.1 Dermatophilaceae bacterium
CGCCCTCTCGCTGGTCGACGTGCCCGACTCCTCGCCAGGCGACGAACCCGCCCGTGCGGCCCTGTCAACCTGCTACGACCTTCGGTTCCCCGAGCTATATCGGGCCCAGCTTGACGCTGGCGCAACGCTTTTCGTCATACCTGCGGCGTGGCCTGCGGCTCGGGTGCGCCACTGGACGCTGCTTGCCCACGCGCGCGCGATCGAGAACCAGTGCGTCGTGGTGGCCTGCAACACGGCGGGGACGCACGCCGGCGTCGAGATGGGTGGACACAGCCAGGTTGTGCTGCCCACCGGCGACGTCGCGGCGATGGCCGGCAGTGGCGAGGAGGTCCTCAGCGTCGAGGTCGACATGAGCGTGGTCAGCGCCTACCGCACGAGCTTCCCGGTCCTGCGCGACCGCAGGCTGCCGCTGGGTTCGAATCAGCGGCGGACCGGCCGCTAGCTGGTTTGTTGCATGGTTGCCCGTCGGCCGGGCGGCAACGGTGAAACAAACCAGCCAACCGATGTCCGGCAACGATCAGAAGGCGTCCTCGGACACGTCCATCAGGGAGTTGTCCGTGGCCTCGGCGATCTGGCGTTCAGCCGCGATCTTGGGCAGCACCGTGTGGGCGAAGAATGACGCCGCCGCGATCTTGCCTTCGTAGAACCTCTGGTCCTTGATCGATGCCGCGCCCGCATCGAGGGCAGCCTTGGCGACCGCGGCCTGGCGCAGCAGCAGCCACCCGACGACCAGGTCGCCTGCGGAGAGCAGGAGACGCGACGTGTTCTGACCGACCTTGTAGAGGTTGGCCGGGTCGCCGCCCTGGGCCGGGTCGGACTTCATCAGCTCGTCGACCATGAAACCGATGATGCCCTGGACATCCTCGAGACCCTTGCCCAGCAGCTCGCGCTCCGTGCGATGGAAGTCAGAGCCGTCCTCAGCCTTGGCGAACTCCTTGATCTGTGTTGCAAGGTGGCTCACAGCCTTGCCCCTGTCGCGGATGATCTTGCGAAAGAAGAAGTCCAGGCCCTGGATGGCTGTCGTGCCTTCGTAGAGCGTGTCGATCTTGGCGTCCCGAACGTACTGCTCGATCGGGTAGTCCTGCAGGAAGCCCGAGCCACCGAACGTCTGAAGGGACTCGGTGCCCAGCAGCACCCAGGCGCGCTCGGAGCCGACACCCTTGACGATCGGCAGCAACAGGTCGTTGACCCGGCCCGCCATCGCGGCGGGAGAGTCCTTCTCGAAGACATCGGAGCCGCTGCTCAGCTGTGCTTCGTCAACGATGTCCTGCTGACACGCCGTGTAGATGACCAGGGCACGCAAGCCCTCGGCATACGACTTCTGCAGCATCAGCGAACGGCGCACGTCGGGGTGGTGCGTGATGCTCACACGAGCCGCGATCTTGTTCGTCATCTGGGTCAGGTCGGCTCCCTGGACGCGCTGCTTGGCGTAGTCCAGCGCGTTGAGGTAGCCGGTCGATAGCGTGGCAATTGCCTTGGTGCCAACCATCATTCGAGCGAACTCGATGATGCGGAACATCTGTGCGATGCCATCGTGGGCGTCCCCGAGCAGGGTACCCACGGCGGGGCTCTTCTCGCCGAAGGTGACCTCGCAGGTGGTGGAGACCTTCAGCCCCATCTTGTGCTCGACGTTGGTGACGTAGGCGCCGTTGCGCTCACCGAGCTCGCCGGTGTCGAGGTCGACCTGGAACTTGGGTACGACGAACAACGAAAGACCTTTGGTGCCAGCGCCGCCGCCCTCGGGCCGGGCGAGGACGAAGTGCACGACGTTGTCGTAAAAGTCGGCCTCGGCCGAGGTGATGAAGCGCTTGACGCCGGTGATGTGCCACGTGCCGTCGGGCTGCTGAACGGCCTTGGTGCGGCCGGCGCCGACGTCGGAGCCCGCATCGGGTTCGGTGAGCACCATGGTGGCGCCCCACTTCTTCTCCACGATGTGGCGGGCCATCTTCTTCTGGTCGTCGGTGCCCAGGTGGTAAAGGACCTTGGCGAAGGCGAAGCCTGCGGAGTACATGTGAACGGCCGGGTTCGAGCCCAGAACCAGCTCGGCCACGGCCCAGCGAAGCGACGGTGGGACGACCGTGCCGCCGAGCTCTGTGGGGACATCGAGGCGCCACCACTCGGCGTCGAGATAGGCCTTGTACGACTTGGTGAACGACGCCGGGATGGTCACGGAGCTGGTCGCAGGGTCGAACACCGGCGGGTTGCGGTCGGAGTCGGGCAGGCTCGCGGCGAGCTCGTTCTCGGCGAGGCGGCAGACCTCGGCCAGAATCTCGCGCGCTGTGTCCTCGTCGACCTCGGAGTAGGGGCCGTGGCCGAGGATCTCCTGACGCCTGAAGACCTCGAACAGGTTGAACTCGAGATCGCGCAAGTTGCTCTTGTAGTGGCCCATCAAGGTCCTCCGTGCTGAGATCGAGACCGGTTACCGGCGCCCCCAATGGTGGTTACCGGTCAGTAACATCCATGATGCTACTGATCGGTAACAAAGCGCAAGCAGATCGCCCTGAACACTCCGGACATCACATCTGGGTGTGTGTGGCCTCTCGGTGGTGCGAGCGTCCGGGCGTCACGTTGGGGTCGGGGTGGATGACGGCAGCTGTCAGACGGGGGATCGCAACCACGAGAGCCTGTTCGGCGGCGACGCAGACATCGTGGGCCTGCCGCAAAGTGACGCGGTCGGGCAGCACGAGGTCGATGTCGGCGTGAAGCTCGTGACCGATCCAGCGCACCCGCACCCGGCCCACATGCTCGACGCCGTCGATGCCCTGAAGTACTGCCTCGCACCTGCTGACGAGCTCAGGGTCAACGCAGTCCATCAGCCGCCGGTAGACCTCCTTCGCCGCGTCGCGGAGCACGAGGCACAGAGCGGCAGTGATCGCCAGTCCCACGAGGGGGTCTGCCAGCGGGAAGCCGGCCATGGCGCCGCCAGCACCGATCAGGACCGCCAACGAGGTGTAGCCGTCGGTGCGGGCGTGCAGGCCGTCCGCGACGAGGGCGGCTGACCCGATCCTGCGGCCGACCCTGAGCCGGTACCTCGCGACGAGCTCGTTGCCTGCGAAGCCGATGAGGGCGGCGAGCGCCACGACCAACGGGTACGACATCGCTTCGGGATGACGAAGACGCGCAACGGCGGCGGCACCGGCGAACACGGCCGAGGCTGCGATGACCGCGACGATGAGGATGCCGGCGAGGTCCTCGGCCCGTCCGTAGCCATACGTGTATCGACGGGTGGCGGGTCGCCTTCCAATGGTGAAAGCAACGGCAAGAGGTATGGCGGTGAGGGCGTCGCCAAGGTTGTGGACCGTGTCTCCGAGCAGCGCCACAGACCCCGATATCCACACCACGACGGCTTGAGCGGCGGCGGTAAAGCCAAGGATGGCCAAGGAGATCCACAGCGCGCGCATCCCGTCGCGCGAGGCGGTCAGCGCCTCGTCAACGGAGTCGGCCGTGTCGTGACTGTGCGGCATGAAGGCATGTTTGACCCGGTCCAGCCGTCCGGTATGGGTCTCATGGTGGTGCTCGCCCGTCATGGGCTCAGTATTCCGGATGCTCGCCGGCCCCACGGCATAGGTTGGTCGGGTGGGGAAGACCGCGGCAAGAGGTGCAGGCAGCTCCCGCGGGCTGCTTGTGGCCTACCTGCGCGCGCAGATCGACGAGCTGCGGGCGCGCGAGCCGGGTGCTCGCATCGACAGTCCGGATGCCGTTCACCGGATGCGGGTGGCCTGCCGGCGGCTCCGCAGCAGCCTGGCGACGTTCGGACCGCTGTTCACCGGTTCACAGGCGCAGCATCTGCGCGACGAGCTGCAATGGCTCGGCTCGGTGCTCGGCGATGTACGCGACGTCGAGGTGATGCGAGCCCACCTGCATCTGACTGTCGCGATCCTCACCGTCGATGCTGACCTCGCGGAGGTGCTGGCGGATCTGGATCTCGAGCTGGCGGAACGGCATTCGCGCGCCCACCAGAGGCTGATCGAGGCCTTGAACAGGCCACGGTATGCCGCGTTGCTGGCTGCTCTCGCGGCGTTCGTGACGGACCCGCCGTGGGACGCGAAGGCGGGGACCCGGCATACCCTGCCGGGGTTGGTGGGCCGCGCCTGTGCCCGGGTCGACCGTGCGGCCACGGCAGCCGAGGGCACGCTCGACATCGGTGGCCCGGAGCTGCACGAGGTGCGCAAGGCCGCCAAGCGCGCCAGGTATGCCGCCGAGGTGGCAGCGCCGTCGGCCGGGTCCGCGGCCCTGGGTCTGGCCCGCCGGATGGAGGAGCTGCAGGAGCTGCTCGGCCATCATCAGGACAGCCTCATGGCCCGGGCCCTGCTCGACGATCTGGCCAGCCGATTGTCGGAGCATCACGCCTTCGCCCTGGGACTGTTGACCGGTGTGGAGCATGCCAGCGACGAGTCGGTTCTGGCGGCATACGGTCGCGCGTTGGCCGCCGCCTCCACCCACGACGTCAGGAGCTGGACCCGCCAGGGGTGACGCTCCTACCCGACGAGTTCAGTACTTCTTCGGCGGCACCGGTGTGCCGCGCAGGTGCGCCACTTCGGTGAGGTGGCAGCCGGTGCTGGCTCCGAGGATCGTGTTGGCCCCGGTGCCGAAGAGCAGCTCGCCGTTGTAGGTGTCCCTGAACGAGACCTCGTGGTCGTTCGGACCGCTCACGATCACCTTCGGCGCCCCGAACCCATGGTGCCCGGCCACATCGGTCACGATCGCGACTGCCTGGTCCCACGAGGCGTCCGGGAGGTTGCCCGGCGACATCCCGGCGTCATACATGCGCATCTCGGCCCCCTCCAGGTTGGAAATCCTTCCGCCGCAGGCCGATCCACTGACCGGTTCCTCGTCGGGAACCCACGCGGCCACGCCCACCTCGGACACCAGCCGCTCACGGATGGTCTGGAACATCGACTGGTAGTCGGCGTCGACCTGGGTGAGGTTCGGGCGCTTCATCAACGTGTCGAATGCCTGGTTCATGTATTCACTCTCCCTGGAGGTGGTGCTGCAGCCCGCAAGCATCAACAGCATCACCATGCTGGCAGCAGCTCTGGAGATCCTGGTCATGAGTACGTCCCCGGTATCGGCCACGAGAGGACATCTCCCACACCTTCACCGCGGTCGAATACGCGACGATCCGGCAGGCCTGCCACGACCACGGACATGTTGTACTGACTGGTGCTGTCATCGACCAGATAGGAGCTGTGGCCGGTGACTTCGGCGAAGTGCCGGATCTCGCCGGTCATCGGGTCCACGACCGTCGACGCCCTTGCCGAAGTGTGCTCGATCCCTGCCATATGTGACGGGTCGATCCCGAAATACCCAAGATCGCCAACACAGTCCAACGGAGCCTCGATGTAGTAGGCATGGCCCCGGGGCAGGGACAGGTCCGTGAGGTCGTTCGTGCCGATGCCGGGAGAGCCGAAGAACACGACGTCGTCCACCCCGGTGTCCTGCCTCAGGGCAAGGCCGGCCGTGGTCGAGCCATAGGAGTGGCCGAGCAGGCTCAGGTGGGCGTCGTGGTCGCGGGCCGCACCGATCCCCCGGAGGAAAGGCACGAGCTGCGCAGCGCCCACCTGTGCGGCGTGGTCGTCGGCGACCGAGTTGTTGCCGACGAGGTCCCAGCCCCACTGGGGAGCCTGGTATCCGATCCACGTCACGGTCGCCGTCGTTGAGTCCGCTGCCGGGTTGGCCCGCTTGTTCTCGAGCTCGGCCCTGTGCTGGAGCTGATCCATGTCGTGGCTGTCATCCTTCATGCTGTCGCTGACAGTGGCGGTCAGCCCCGGAACGAAGACGGCGACGTTGTCCGCGGTGTCGACGTTGCCCCGCGCTATGGCTGCCTCTGCCCGTTCCTGCGACAGGTCCAGCACGAGGAGCTGGCGGTCACCGTCTCTGGCCAGTGTCTGGTCGATCGCGTCCAGTGAGGCCAGCTTGTCCTTGACATGGGCCAACGCGACGTCATCGTTGGTGAAGGTGCCGCCGAACCAGCTGCCGGACAGGCGGGCGTTGAGGCGCTCTTGTTGGGCCACGAGGCGATCACGATCGACGCCGAGAAGTGCCCGGTTGGCCTCATCCCTGGCCGCGAACGGCACGCCGTCGCGGTTGCCGACCCATTTGGGGTGTTCCCTGATCACGCGCCGTTGCTCCTGCGCACTCAGGGACTTCCACCAGCTGGCGTTCTCGCCCGGCGACCCGTGTTCCGGCGGGGATCCAGGCGCGGGCGTCGGTGTTGGAGGCCCCGTTGGGGAGCTGCTGCCACCGCCGGCCAGCACTGGGAGGCCGAGGGCGGCGCCGGCTGCCAACCACGTGGGGACCCCGCCCGAGCTGTCGCCGACATTCCTGCTTGCCGACCGTTGCGCGCTCGACTGGGCTCGTAGCCGGGAGGCGCAGGTGTCAAGGGACGTGGATGCGCCGGCCAGCTGCGGCAGCCCCTGCTGCTCCCACTGCTGGATCAGGTGACACAGGTCGGGGCCGTTCCAGGCAGCCTGTAACTCGGCGACCACCTGCTGCGCCTGGCTGCGGATGTCCTGAAGTCTTCTGGCGTCGAGGCCGAGGGACTCCGCCATACGGTCCAGGGTGTCCGTGTTCGCGCCGAGCAGCTCGTTCATGACCCCCCGGCGTGTGTGTGTCCTTGGCCGAGACGTTAACCGGAAAGGGCGCTTCGGCACATGGGGAGAACTCCCCGTCGAGCGTCACGCTGCGGACGAGCAAGCCATCGTCGGTGCGGGGGCTGGTGAAGGCCCGCTACGGGCGACCCTGTACGCCTTCGAGCGGATCAGCCGTCGGTGCATCGGGCGCAAGGATGGTCAGCTCGCCGGAGAGCCGACCCGTAGGCGAATCCACCCCCGGCGCTCCGCCGCTGCGAGGGCACGTCCGAGCGCCGTCACCGCGCCGCTTGCGCCGAGGACGATCAGCGTGATCTGCGGCCAGGTCCCCACGGTGGTCATTCTCGCCTTCCGGACTCGTACCCTCAAGACATGGCCCGGTACTTCGACGTCCACCCGTTGCACCCGCAACCGCACAGGATCGTGCAGGTCGCAGCCCTGCTGCGGGACGACGCCCTGATCGCCTACCCCACCGACTCCTGCTACGCCCTGGGCTGCCGGCTGGACAACGTGGCCGGCGCGGAGCGCATCCGCCAGCTCAGGGCGCTTGACGACAAACACCACTTCACGCTCGTATGCGCGGACTTCGCCCAGCTCGGCCAGCTCGTCCAGCTCAACAACGCCGCCTTCAGGGCGATCAAGGCTGCCACGCCCGGCCCCTACACGTTCATCCTCCCCGCGACCAAGGAGGTGCCGCGGCGGCTTGCGCACCCGAAGAAGCGGACCGTCGGCGTGCGCATCCTGGAGCATCCGGTTGTGCAGGCCCTCCTGCGCGAGCTGGGGGAGCCGCTGGTGTCCAGTACCCTCCAGCTCCCCCACGCCGAGGAGCCGATGACCGACGGCTGGCAGATCAAGGAGGAACTCGACCAGACGATCGACGCGGTGCTTGACGCGGGCGAGTGCGGAACCGAGCCCAGCACGGTGGTGGACTGGTCCCAGGGGTATTCGGAGGTCGTGCGGGTCGGGGCGGGTGATCCGGCGCGTTTCGAATAGGGCGCGGTCGGTGGCTGAGTGGACGCCGAGGGCACGGGAGCGCTGACCCAAAGAATCGGCGCGCCGTTCAGGGGCCGAGGAGTTGGGCCCCGTTGCAGAGTCCGATCGTCACGTAGTGCAGCTCAGCGGGGATCTCGGCGTCGATCATGTCGACCCTGCTCGGCCGGGCCGTAGAGCTCGCCCTCACGGCTGGTGACAAAGTTGCCGCACCTGGTGCAGCGATACCCGGTGTCGAAGGACTTGTAGGCATGGCCACCGAGGGCGCACGTGTGGTCGATCAGATGGTCGATCGGGTGGACGGGCGCGTTCGGTGCACGGAGAGCTGCATTCGGTTCTTCGATCCTGAGGGGGCTAGTGCCGGTGTTGGCTTGATTCTTGCCACCCGCGATGAAAGCGACTATGCCGATGCCGACGGCCACGACGACCACGAGGAGGGCCCAGAAGATCGCGGACGTCATGAGATCGGTCCGTTACCCAAACCACCAATTGCACTCATGCCCCAACGCCTGTCTTCCACCATTCCGCGAGGCCGTCCTGTTGGGCTTGCCCACCTATCGAGCATAATCCCGATCATTGAGACGATGGCCCGTTATCGAGAAAGTCCACCAGGGGTTCCTTGGGTTCTCTTATCCCTATACGGGCGGGTGCGTGTCGTTTTCGACTTCACGATTACGCACGTGAAGATCACGGATCGACATACTCGCCGACCCTTCACACCTGGGCCAGCTGGATCTGATCTTCGAAGTGCTCGTGTCCTGGCCGCGGGCGGGAAAGCTGGCGGCTACTTGCTCAGCCCGGCGACCAGGTTGATCATCGTCGCGATGATGACGACACCGAAGAGATAGGACAGCAGCGCATGCCGCAGCGCCGTGGCGCGGAACGCTTTGGTGACCAGGTCGGTGTCCGAGACCTGATAGGTCATCCCGATGGTGAACGCGAGATAGGCGAAGTCGGAGTACTTCGGAGAGCCATCCCCATGGAAGTCAACTCCCCCGCCCACTCCGGTGTAGTAGAGCCGGGCGTAGCGCGTCGTGAACATGGTGTGCACGACCGACCAGGCCAGGGCAACCGAGCCGACGCTGAGTATCGCCTCCGCGAGCTTGCCCCCGGGTCCCGCGCTGCCGAGCAGGAGCAGGCCGACCGCGCCCAGGCTGGCCACAGATGCAAGGAGAACGATGACATCGCTTGCGGCTCTGCCGGGGTCGTCGCGGGTGGCGTGCTGTGCGGTCTCGCGGTCGTTCAAAGGCCACAGGGTGAACAACATCCACCCGACGAAAAGCCCGGCAGCGCACATCCAGCCGATGAGAAGTCCGTACTGCCAGGTGCCGGGAATGGAGACCGCGACCCCGACGGCCACACCAAACGCGAGAGCACTCCACAGCCGGACGCTGGCTGCCGCGCCCCGCCCGGCGACTCCGTCCACCTTGGATGCGGCGGCGGAACCCCGTCGAGGCCTGCGACCGCGTGTCTTCGACATGGGGCACACGCTAATCGAGGCACACCTGATGGAGGCACAGCTGGGGATGAAATGACGTCACCGATGCCACGGCATGAACATTGCGTGAGGAAATCGTTGGGTGGCCCGATCCGAGGACCTCGGGGGTCATGCTTTGAGTGCAGGGGCAGACAGTGGAGGTCGTCGTGGCATGCATCTTCATCGTTGGCCCGGATCGCATTCCCAGAGTGCGTTGTCGCCGTGGTGGCCATTCTGGACGAGTGTTGCGCTCGCCTGAGGCAGCGCGGTGAGCTGTGGCCTCCTTGCTCGTGGTGGACGACGAACCCCGGATTCGCACGGTCCTGAACCGTTCGCTCTCGGCCCAGGGCCACACCGTCCATGAGGCTTCTGACGGTCAGGCTGGGCTGGAGCAGCTCGCTGCTCATGATGTGGACCTGATCCTGCTCGACCTCGCGATGCCGCGCTGCGGTGGCTTCGACGTTCTCAACATTCTGAAGGAGCGCGAGTCCAGCCCGCCGGTCATCGTGCTGACCGCTGCTGCCGAGACGATCTCGCTCGTCGAGGCCCTTGAGCACGGCGCTGTGGATGTCGTCCTCAAGCCCTTCTCCACTGCAGAGCTGGCGGCCCGCATCCGTCGACACCTGCACGAGAACGCATCGCCTCCGGCGACTGAACGGCGCTACCTGGAGGCCGGCGGCGTCCAGCTCGACCTGCACCGCCGTCGCGCCGTCACTCCTCAAGGACCGGTGGGACTGACGGGGCGCGAGTTCGCCCTCCTGGCCCACCTGATGCGACGCAGCAACCAGGTGTGCTCGCGCGAGGAGCTCCTTCACGACATCTGGGGGTTGGACTTCGATGCGAACAGCAAAGTCGTCGACGTGTGCGTAGCCCGTCTGCGCTGGAAGCTGCGGCTTTCGCCACAGATCAAGACGGTGCGGGGTTCGGGCTACTGCCTCTTCGATGAATAGAGGGGGTCGTGTCGCTCCCAACACTCGACCTCCTGGCCGCCCTTTGCGCCGCTCGGTCAACGCCGACAGCATGGAGTACGGGAGTCCCCCGGTTGTCGCCCGGGCGGTCGGGGTTCAGCGTCTACTCGTCCTGGAGGACACATGACCGTGCAACCAGCGGCGACGGTTTATCCCGCTCGCCTCGAGGTCGACTACCCGGACCAGCACGACCGGGTGACGACCATTTTTCGCGTGGTCCTGGTCGTTCCGATTGCGATTGTCAGCGCTGTGCTCACGGCTGGGGCCACCCAAACGGTCTACGACCGCAGCGGTGAGGTGGTGCGCCATACGAGCGGTGGCATCGCCGCCGGACTGTTCGTCGCAACCATGCTGATGATCGTCTTCAAGCAGCGCTACCCGCGCTGGTGGTTCGATTTTGCCCTGGAGCTCGCGCGGTTCGGTGCCCGCATCGGGGCGTACCTGGTGCTGCTCACCGACCAGTACCCGTCGACGGTCGAGGAGCAGAGCGTCCATCTCCAGATCGACTACCCCGATGTCGAACGCGACCTGAACCGCTGGATGCCGCTGGTGAAGTGGTTGCTCGCGATCCCGCACTACGTTGTCCTGGCCGTGCTGTCCGTGGCTGCCTTCTTCGCGGTCGTCGTCGCGTGGTTCTCGATCCTGTTCACCGGACGGTATCCGCGGGGCCTGTTCGACTTCGTTGTCGGGGTCGGCCGTTGGTCGCTGCGCGTCCAGGCGTACGCGACGCTCCTCGTCACCGACCGCTATCCGCCCTTCTCCCTCAGCTGAGCCCGTCGAGAGACGGGCGGGCGTCCTCAGTGCTGGCGTTCTTGTGGCACCAGGTCGAGGTGTTTATCGACTACGCCGTTCAGCACCTCGCCCTGAGTCAAGTGGTGGAGCCCATGCTGGCCGCAAGTGGGTCCACTTATCGGGTACGCCTAGTTTCGGCGCACCTCAATAGAGAGGGTTAACAGGAAAGACTTCTGGCGTTACCCATGGCTGCCGTGATGGTCGCGGCGAGCTCGGGTTGCGTTGCTCGGCCATCAGGGGGCAGGCCTTACACCTCAGCCAAGAAGGAGTCGACATGAGTAAAGACAGACGGACCTCGCTCGTCGCGGGCGTGTTCTACGTGATGACCTTTGTCTCGATCCCCACACTCGCCCTCTACCGCCCCGTAAAGGACCATGCGGACTACATCATCAGCTCCGGCAGCGACACTGGCGTGCTCTGGGGCTGCTTCCTCGAGGTGATCGTCGCCCTCGCCGGCATCGGCACCGCCGTCACGCTGTTTCCGGTGGTCAAGCGGCAGAACGAAGGCATGGCGCTTGGCTTTGTCGCCGCTCGCACCCTTGAAGCCGCCATGATCTTCACCGGTGTCGCGAGCCTCCTTTCGCTCGTGACCTTGCGACAGGACCTGGGCACAGCGGCCGGAGCCAATGCGGCCTCGCTGATCACCACCGGCGCCTCGCACATCGCGACCTACAACTGGGCGTTCACGCTCGGACAGAGCCTCATGCCGGGCATCAACGCCCTCTTGCTGGGCACCTTGATGTACCGATCCGGCCTCGTGCCACGTGTCCTTCCCGTGATCGGACTCATCGGCGCCCCTCTGCACATCACCGCCGTAGTCCTCACGATGTTCGGCGTCATCGACCGGGTCGGCTCCGTGGCACTGATCGCCGCACTCCCGATCGCCGTGTGGGAGTTTTCGCTGGGCGTCTATCTGGTCGTCAAAGGCTTCAAGCCCTCCCCTATTTTGGGCGCCAACATCTCATCGGATGACCCGGACGCGGAACTTTCCGCAGTGTGAGAATCGAAAATCTCCGGCCGCGGTCGCCCCGGGCCCCCGGGGCGTCAGAATCCGGTTGCTTGGTGAGGGGTGTACGGCTGTTCGAGTGTCTGGACCTCCTCTTCGGAGGGCATCATCGCCATCTGCCCGCCACGCCGCCCTGTACCTCACCCGGCGCCAGGAACGAGCCCTTCTTCACGGCATCTAGCCCGGATCGAGCGCTCCCGGGTCGGGGGTACCGGAGACCGATGACAATGCAGGCGCCTTGTGCCACGATCGAATCGGCATCGCGGCCCCGTAGGTCGGAGGCGGCCCCACCGAGTTCCAAGGAGCTGACAACACCCTCAAAGGAGCAGATCATGGCCACACTCGAATCACGCAACATCGAGGTTGCGGACGAGACCCGGAAGTTCCAGGCCAACGGTCACCTCGACGTGGTCACCTTGGGGGACTTCACCTTGGGTAGAGGGACCTTCCAACCGGGTTGGCAGTGGTCCAGGGACGTCAAGCCGATCGCGGGCACAGGGTCGTGCTTGGTCCATCACACGGGCATCTGCGTGTCCGGACAGATGACGGTGCGCTCGGATGACGGTACCGAGCTGACGATCGGACCCGGGGACGTCTTCGTCATTGAGCCCGGGCACGACGCCTGGACGGTGGGCGAGCAACCCTGCATCCTGTTCGACACGGGTGTCGCGGCGTACGCCAAACCAGCGTCCTCCGAGCTCGGACCCCCTCCCCGGCATCGCCTCCCTCATCGTATGGCTTAGCGCTCAATCAAATGGATGCCGCCCATGCCATTATTAGGAATCCCCGAAGGTCTCCCCAAGATGCCGAAAGGCCCTCTCATGAGACCTGATCCGACCCCCGTCATCGACGCGGACGACCCCTCCCTCGACTTCCCCGACGGCAAGGCCCCCAGCGACGTCGCCAGCCGAGCTCGTGGCCGTGATGGTGGCGCCGCCCGTGGCAATACCAACGCCCGCGCCCGTCACGCCCAGATCATCCGGGCCTCCTGTCGACTCTTCTGGCCCGATTCCGAGGAGCGCCGCCAGCACTTCGAGAAGCACCCTCTCCTCTTCTCGAAGGGTTATTCGATCTCGAGCTCCGGCGCAGTGCAGCACGGCCGCTCGCGGATCGTCCACACCACAGGACACGTGTCCTTCCCCGGCGTCACCGGCCGTACCGTGCTGGCACGTGCTCGCGCGCCCCAAGAGTTGGCTTGCGAGGTACTCGACGTGTGAAGCAGTCAGCTCGGCCATTTACCCAGTGAACACGTTGAAGTGCACTTCAAGTCAAGCCACGACCCTCAGTCAGCGGCCGGATCAACGATGATCCGAGATGGCCCGAACCTTCACTGCGTTCGGGTCTTGTATGTACCTATAACCGGACGATATATTCCAGGTATGCGTAGTGAGGCCCCGGCGCTCATGCCGATCTTCCGGTCCCAACACCAGGCAGCGTTGCTCGCCTGGCTCCTCCTTCACCCCGAGCACGAGTACACCCTCACCGACCTCGCGAAGAAACTCGACGTGCCACTCACCACGCTCCAGCGTGAGGCGCAGCGCCTCGTGGCCGCCGGAATTTTGCAGGACCGCACCCTCGGCCGAGCACGCCTCTTACGGGCGAACATGAGCAACCGATCCGCCGCTCCACTCACCCAGCTCCTGGCCGTCACCTTCGGACCGGAGACGGTCATCGGTGAGGAGTTCGACCTGACCAACGCCGCGCGGGTCCTGATCTACGGCTCTTGGGCTGAGCGGTATCACGGCACGCCCGGTCCTGCGCCGAACGACGTCGACGTCCTCGTCGTCGGAAATCTCGAACGGGCGGACGTGTATGACGCAGCCGACCGGGCTCAGGTGCGCCTCGGCATGCAGGTCAATCCCGTCATGCGGACCCCCGAGCAATGGGCCAATGATGCCGACTCGTTGGTCCTCCAGATCAAGGCCTCACCAACCGTCGACGTCACCCCAGCAGGGAGGGCCACGACATGAGCCGCTGGCCCCGAGGCGAAGCCCAGATCGAGCAGCTGATCGCCACCAAGCAGCTGCAGCAGGTCATCGGGGGACAGGCCAACGGCGAACACCTCCTCCAGAAAGCCTCGCGCACCCTCGAAACAGCGGGCGAGATAGGCGACCAGGACCCTGACAGCGCGTACGTCCTCGCATACGACGCCGCCCGGTACTCCGGCACCGCGATCCTTGCCCACCAGGGTCTGCGCCCAACGACTTCAGGCGGGCACTATGCGGTAGAGGTGGCGCTCCGGGCCCAGTTCGGCGACGGGTTCCGGCCCTTTGGAGCCATGAGGCGACGACGCAACGAACTCGAGTACCCCACCGGGCCCGGCGAGACCACCACCCAGGACGAGGCACACAAGGCGATCCAGGACGCCGAGGGGCTGCTGCTGGCAGCTCAGAAGTTGTTGCCCACCCTCTCCGTCTTCTGACTGGGACCGAGGGCCAGCTGCCGGAAGGCCGGTGCTGACAGGGGAGTCTGTGGCCCACGGATGGCCCACGGATCGTTCACGCTGTTCTGAAATGGGCCCAGACGGGTGGACAGCGAAGAAGTAGACTTCGTCAATCTCCAACTGCGGCAACGGTATTCGCAAATGGAGCGGGTGACGGGAATCGAACCCCCACTGTCAGCTTGGGAATGGTAACTATGCCTGTGTGAGCGCACGGTGTATCGGGTCAGGAGCATCCCTGACTGATCGTGGTTGTCCGTGACTCATCGTTCGCTGATCGTTCGTCGACGCGAGGGTCAGCGGTGAACATGGGAGGCTCGGGGCTGGTGGTAGCCCGGCATCTCTAGACGCGAGTAATCGCGCTCCGGATACTCAATCCGTGATGGACCCCGTGCGGGTTCTAGCCTTGGTCCGTCTCGGAGCTGG
>DATCQG010000044.1:0-15426 GCA_036569625.1 Dermatophilaceae bacterium
GTAGGCGCTGATGACGGTGTGCGGGAACGTCACGAGCTGGACCTTGTTGGTCAGCACCGCAACGAAGTCAGTGAGCTCTGCGCGCCCGGTCGTCGGGTTGAAGCGGTAGCCCACGGGGTGCTGCATCCAGGAGTTGGCCGCGAGGATGAAGTAGGCGGACAGCAATGTGCCGACTGCGACGAGCCACATGCACGCGGCGTGCAGCTTGGCTGGGAGCTTGTCCCATCCGAAGATCCACAGGCCGAGGAAGGTCGACTCGAGGAAGAACGCGAGCAGCGCCTCGATGGCCAGCGGGGCGCCGAAGATGTCGCCGACGAAGCGCGAGTAGTCACTCCAGTTCATTCCGAACTGGAACTCCTGGACGATGCCGGTGACCAGACCGAGGGCGAAGTTGATCGTGAAGAGCTTGCCGAAGAACTTCGTGAGCCGCAGCATCTCGGGGTTGCGATGACGGAGCCATGCTGTTTCGAAGCCTGCGACGATCACCGAAAGGCCGATCGTGACAGGGACGAAGAAGTAGTGGTAGACGGTCACGATGGCGAACTGCCACCTCGCGATGTCAACGTCGTGCATGGCGCTCCCTCAGTCCACTGTTCGTACGTGTCGCAGGAGAGACTACGACACGTCGTCCATCTGTCGCAGTCACCGACCATGGCCATCGAACGCCCAATGTTCAGGCGTCCGGATAGCCGTCCGGGTTCTTCGACTGCCAGTGCCAGGCATCGG
The DNA here is from genome assembly GCA_036569625.1 of Dermatophilaceae bacterium. Lineage (GTDB taxonomy): Bacteria > Actinomycetota > Actinomycetes > Actinomycetales > Dermatophilaceae > UBA4719. The sequence continues at coordinate 727 of DATCQG010000044.1, forward strand.
CGCACATGTCGTCCAGAGTGCGGGTGGCGGTCCAGCCGAGCTCGTCATTGGCGCGGCCGGGGTCGGCGTACGAGGCTGCGATGTCTCCTGCCCGGCGCCCGACGACCTCGTAGGGCAGGTCGTGCCCAACCGCCCGCTCAAACCCATGGAGCACGTCGAACACGCTCGAGCCCGTGCCGGTGCCGAGGTTCCAGGTGCTGACGGCCTGGTCGGTGGAGGCGAGCCGGTCCAGCGCTGCGACGTGACCGGCAGCGAGGTCCTCCACGTGGATGTAGTCACGCACCGCGGTCCCGTCGGGCGTGTCGTAGTCGTCGCCGAAGATGCGCAGCTTGTCGCGTCGTCCCACCGCCACCTGGGAGATGTAGGGCACCAGGTTGTTCGGTATGCCGGACGGGTCCTCGCCAATGGTGCCGGATGCGTGGGCGCCGACGGGGTTGAAGTAGCGCAGCAGGGCGATCCTCCAGCTCGGCTGGGCCACGGCGACATCGCGCAGGATCTGCTCGATCATCACCTTGGTCCACCCGTAGGGGTTGGTTGCCGAGGTGGGGAAGTCCTCCTTCATCGGCACAGGGGCGCTATCGCCGTAAACCGTTGCGGATGATGAGAAGACGAGCTTGGTGACGTCATGACGCGCCATCGCGCGGACGAGGCCGAACGTCGATCCGAGGTTGTTCTCGTAGTACTCCAGCGGTTGTTCCATACTTTCGCCGACCGCCTTGAGCCCGGCGAAGTGGATGACCGCGTCGATCCGTTCGTGGGCAAAGAGGTGCTCGGTCCTGTCGGCATCGCGCAGGTCGAAAGCGTGGACGGGCAGGTGCGCGCCGGTGATCGACTCGATCCGGTGCACCACCGTCGGCTTCGCGTTGGAGAAGTTGTCGACGATCAGGACGTCGTGACCGGCGCCAATGAGCTGGATGACGGTGTGCGAGCCGATGTACCCGGCTCCACCGCTGACGAGAACGCGCATGCCGACACGGTATGCCGCGCCGCCCCGTCGTTGTCGGCGCCCCGATCGTGTGTTCCCATGTGGTGTGACCACGGTGCGGCAGGGGCAGGAGGCGTCGCGATGCGTGGTGACGGAAGATGGCGGGCGCAACGTCTGGTTCGTCGGCGACGGTGCCGAATGCGCGGTGATCGACCCCGCGGGCCCGGTGGGGGATCTTCTCGGCCACTGCGACAATCGCCGGCTCAAGGCGATCCTGTGGACCAGTCTCTGGCCCGAATCCGTCCGAACCGCAATCTCTTTGGCCGACTACACGGGTGCGGTGACGTACCTGCACACGGACGATCTCGCCATCTGGCGGCAGGCCGAGCCCGAGCGCCGGCCGAAGCGCTCCGTCCCTGATGGCCTGGTCCTCGAAGTCGGGGGACTCAGGCTGGGGTCGATCCACACGCCGGGCATCACGCCCGGCGCGCTCTGCTGGTATGCGCCGTCGCTGTCCGCCGTCTTCACCGGCGAGACTCTCGGGCCACAGGGTGCGGGCGGGGCCGGCCTCCCGGCTGCGGACCGTTTTGCGCTGCTGGCTTCGATCCGGGTCGGGCTGTTCACGCTGCCCTCGTCGACGGTGGTGCATCCGGGGCGAGGCGGCGACACCCGAATCGGCACCCAGCGATGGGACCGGCGGTTCTGGAGCTGACCAGCCAAACCTAGGGACGGTGTTGGCCGGACCCAGCCAAACCTAGGGACGGTGTCGCTGGGAATCCACCGATTAGTAGATGGCACTGGTCGCACGGTCCCTAGGTTTGAGGGTCTCCTGGTCGCACGGTCCCTAGGTTTGAGGGTTTGTGGCCAGCGCAGGGCTCGGCCGGTAGCGACCGCCGGGGAAGGCGGTGCTAAGCGCTTGCAGCTGTCCGGAGATCACGTCGAAGCCGATCTCGGCGCCCCAGGCGATCGGGCCCTTGGGATAGTTCGTGCCCAGCTCCATCGCCGTGTCGACGTCCTCGGCACCTGCCTCTCCGCGCGCTACCAGATCGACGCCTTCATTCACGAGCATCGCCAGCGTCCGGCCCAGCGGGTTGACGAGGATCGGCCCGTTGGTGAGTGCGGTGGCAAGAGCCCGGTCGGGTGCGGCGTCGAGCGGGCGCCCGGCACCGTCATACCGGAAGACGCCACGGCCGGTCTTGCGGCCCAGCCGACCATCGGCTACGAGCTTTCGCTGGAAATCCGTGGGGGCATAACGCTCGTCGCGACCTGTCTGCTCCCACACCGACGTGGCCACGGCGAGATTCACGTCTTGCCCGATGAGATCGGAGAGCTCCATCGGCCCCATCCTGAAACCGCCGACCTCGCGTATCGCAAAGTCGATCGTTGCGGCATCGGCGACTCCAGCCTCGACCATGCGTTGGGCCTCGCCGTAGAACGGCCTCGCGACGCGGTTGACGATGAAGCCGGGCGTGGATGTGCAGCGCACGGTGGTCTTGCCCCATGCCCTCATCAGCGCCGAAGCGGCGGTCAGGGACTCGTCGCTGGTCTCCTGGCCGTGGATCACCTCGACCAGACGCATGAGCGGGGGTGGGTTGAAGAAGTGAAGTCCGAGAATCCGTTCGGGGTGGGGTACTCCGTGCGCGATCCTGGTGATGTCCAGGCTCGAGGTGTTGCTGGCCAACAACGTCCCGGCAGGCTGCGACCCGGCCAGTGCACCAAACAGCGCCCGCTTGTCGGCGAGGTCCTCCCGGATCGCCTCGATGACCAGCCCGCACTGGGGCAGGTCGGCGGCGGACCTGGCGACGTGGAGGTGGGCGCGGGCGGCGTCCGCCTGGCCCGGGGTGATCCTGCCCTTGGCCGCCAGTCCGGCCAGGGTTGAGGCGATTCGCCCCTGAGCCGCGGCCGCAGCGCCCTCGACGGCATCGACCAGATGGACCTCATGGCCGGCCCGCGCCGCGATCTGGGCGATTCCCGATCCCATCGCGCCGACGCCGATGACCGCGATGGCATTGGAGGACAGTCGGGAGCCCAACAGTCACGAGTCGCATGCTCGCAGACGTATGGCCGGTGCGTAATGGCGTGAATAGGATTCTTGGGTGACGACCACCGACACGAGCACACCACGGCCGGCCACGTCCCATCTCATCGAGGCCCACCGCGAGACTCTGCAGCGGGCTCGGGAAGCGCTGGCGTCGCGAGGCTACTTCTCGCGCTACCCCGAGTCGCCGTCGCCTCGCGTCTACGGCGAGAGCGCTGCCCCGGATGGTCTGGCCGCCTTCGAAGCCCACCTCGGCACCGACTTCCTGGCGCTGGGCGACCAGCCCACGGATGGCACTTTCGCTGGGAGCGAGGTGTCGCCATACGGCCCGAAGCTGCGCATTCGCTATCCGCGACTGGAGGTCGAGTCGGCAATTGCCGCGGCCCGGGCTGCCATGCCCGCATGGCGCGACGCCGGGGCCTTGACCCGCGCGGCGGTCTGTGTCGAGATCGTCGACGCCATCAACAAGAGGTCGTTCGAGATCGCCAACGCCGTTATGCACACCGCCGGGCAGCCCTTCGTCATGTCCTTCCAGGCGGCAGGACCGCACGCCCAGGATCGGGCACTCGAGTCGATCGTCGGCGCGCTGGTCGAGCAGGAGCGGGTGCCCGCCTCCGTGGTGTGGGAGAAGCCCGCCAAGGATGTGCCGATTCGCATGCGCAAGGACTACAGGGTCGTCCCGCGCGGCATCGCGCTCGTGATCGGCTGCAACACCTTCCCGACGTGGAACAGCTATCCCGGTCTCTTCGCCTCCCTGGCCACCGGCAACCCGGTCATCGTCAAGCCGCATCCGCGCGCGGTTCTGCCACTCGCCATCAGCATCGACGTCGCCCGAAAGGTGTTGCGTGACAACGGTTTTGACCCTGCTCTTGTGCAGCTGGCGCCGGAGTCCGACGGCGAGGGACTGGCCAGGACGCTGGCCGAACGGCCGGAGGTTGCGATCATCGACTACACCGGCGGCCCAGCGTTCGGTGGCTGGCTCGAGCGCGAGGGAGCAGCGGCAGGCAAGCTCGTCTATACCGAGAAGTCGGGCGTGAACTCGATCGTGGTGGACTCGACGGACAACCTTCGCGGCGTGATGGGCAACCTTGCCTTCTCGCTCTCGCTCTACTCGGGCCAGATGTGCACGACGCCACAGAACATCTACGTCCCCCGCGACGGTATCGAGACCAATGAGGGCCACCTCTCGTTCGTCGAGCTCGGAGACAGGCTCGGCGCCGCGATCACGAAGCTCACCAGCGATGACGCGAAGGCGGTCGAGATCCTCGGCGCCATCGTCAACGACGATGTGCGCTTCCGTGCCATCGACCTGCCCGGACTGGCCGACCGCTTGGGTGGCACCGTCGTGCTCGACGCCCGCAAGGTGACCCACCCGTCATACCCGGACGCGGAGGTCCGGGCCCCGGGGCTGGTCGCGCTCGATGTCGCCAACGCGGCTGCGTACACGCAGGAGTGCTTCGGCCCGGTCACATTTCTGATCGCGACCGACTCAACAGCGCAGTCGCTGGAACGCATGCGGGACACGATCAAGGAGCACGGAGGTATGACGGCCGCGGTCTACTCGACGTCCGAGGACGTCCTGGAGGGCGCTCGCGACGCCGCGGCTGATGCCGGCGTCGCGCTGTCGGAGAACCTCACGGGTGCCGTTTTCGTCAACCAGACGGCGGCGTTCAGTGACTACCACGGCACCGGCGCGAACCCGGCCGCCAACGCCTCATACGTCGACGCGGCATTCGTCGCCAACCGCTTCCGGGTCGTCACCTCGCGCCGCCACATCTGAGGTTCCCCGGCCGAGCTCCCACTCGTCCGGGCGCGGCGTCAGTGGCGCGCGTCAGGACGCTCGTGGTGCATGGCTTCCTTCTCGAGCTCTATCGCCTCGGCCTTGGCGAGCACAGTCTCGGCTTCCACGTCGATCGACTTGGCCAGCACGTAGTACAGGACTCCGGCGACGGGAAGCCCGATGAACAGCGAGATGTCCGCGCCATCAAGGGCGTGGGCGACGAAGCCGGTGTACTTGCTGGTGCTCAGGAACGGCAGCATCGCCGCGAAACCCACCGAGTAGGAGATGATGCCGCGCCAGCCCCACCTGCCGTAGATGCCATGAGGGTTGAAGATCTCGGCGATGGCGTAGTGGCCGCGCCGCACGATGTAGTAGTCGACGAGGTTCACCGAGGTCCATGGGATGAACAGGTAGAGCACGAGGAGCAGGAAGTCCTCGAAGTTGGTGAGGAAGTCCGCGCCGATGAGCAGCGCCGGGATGAACGAGAGCACCGCCGTGACGGAGATGGTCACGATGCGCACCGTGGCCGTGGGCCGGACCTTCGTGAACGAGTCGATGGCGCTGATCAGGGTGAGCGACCCGCCATACATGTTCAGGGCGGTGACAGAGATCAGGCCGAGCGTCGAGAAGATGAGGACGACGGCGCCGAAGCCCGTGAACACGCGATCGCCGACGGCGTTCAGCGACGTGATCGTGTCGAACTTGGTGGCCGCCCACGCGGCCAGCGCGGCCCCCAGGCACATCAGCCAGATCGCTCCCAGGGCCGAGCCCCAGTAGGTCCAGAGGAACGTCTTGCGGACGGTGACGGTCGGGGGGAGGTAACGGGAGTAGTCCGACACGTAGATGGCCCAGCTGATCTGGTAGCCGGCCACGGCGCCGAACTGGATGAGGAACGGTGTCCACCGGAAGCCGCTCACATCGAAGGACAGGGCCGGATAGGGCAGCATGAACACGGCGATCGTGAGGATGCCGAAGAAGATGAGGAAGCCCAGCGCCAGCCAGCGTTCGACGCGGTGGATGAGGTCGTAGCCCACGAGAGCCACGACCGCTGCGAGCACGGTGGCCACGACGATCCACACCTTGCTCGAGCCGTGGACCGTCGCGTGGAGGGCGTCACCGGTCAGGATCGTGTTGAAGATGTTGAATCCGGCGTACTGCAGGTAGGCGAAGGCCCAGACCAGCAACGCCCCCACGTAGCCGAACTGCGGGCGCGACTGGATCATCTGGGGCAGGCCGAGCTGGGGCCCCTGCGCCGAGTGGAAGGCCATGAAGAACGTGCCCAGCAGGGCGCCGCCGACGATCGCCAGCAGCGACCAGATGAGGTTGCCGCCGGCAGTGATCGAGAATGTGCCCACCGCCAGCGTCGCGATCTGGGCGTTGCTCATGAACCACAACGGCCCCTGGCTCCAGACCTCGCCATGTCTCTCGTTCAGCGGCACGTAGTCGATCGAACGGACCTCGACCCCCCCGATCCGACCCGTGCTCGCTGGCGCTTCAACAGACATGCGGACTCCCCGGTCGGCAGGACGTGCGGATAACGCCGCACCCTACGTCCGGGGCCGGGACGCCCGTCGGGTCGTCCTGAACGTGGACAAGGCGGTACGCCGACCGCTCACCTAAGGTGCACTCGTGAGCGTTCCTCCGCAGCCGACCCTGTATGACGGTGAGCTGGTCCTTCGCCCGTGGACGCCGGATGACCTCGACGCAGCCAGGCTGCGGGGGGACCAGGAGATCGAGCACTGGTTCGGCTTCCCTCCCGGCGTCGTGCTCGGGGAGGACCTGCGCCAGGCGATCGAGCAACAGCAGCGCGGCTACTCGGACTCGCGCAGGGTCGTGAGCTTTCTGGTTGAGCACAAAGGGCAAGTCGCCGGCACGGCTGAGGTCCGGCAGAGGGGCGACGGCAACGGCGAGCTGTCGTGCGTGATGTTTCCCGATCACAGGGGCCAGGGATTGGCGACACGAGCTGTGCGGCTGCTGATCCAGTACGCCTTCGACGAGCTGGGGCTGCACCGGGTGGTAACCCACGCCGAGCCCCACAACCGGACGTCACTGGGGATCGCCTTCAGGGTGGGGCTGCGGCGCGAGGGCATCGTGCGGGCCGCACAGGAGTGGCGCGGCGAACGCCGGGACTACGTGCAGCTCGCGCGGTTGGCCACCGACCCTGAACCCTCGTCGGGCGGCGGCTTCATCGAGGTCCTCAACGCCGGGCTGCCGACCAAGCGCGTCATTGCGCAGGGGCTGATCCGTAACAGTGCCAACGAGATTCTGCTGTGCGAGCTGACGTACAAGCAGGAGTGGGACCTGCCCGGCGGGGTCGTCGACCCGCGCGAGTCGCCGGCCCATGCCGTCATCCGTGAGATCCGCGAGGAGCTGCAGGTCGAGGTGTCACCGCAGTCGCTGGCCGCGGTCAACTGGCTGACGCCGTGGCGCGGCTGGGACGACGCGATGCTGTTCGTCTTCGACCTCGGTGTCGACGATGACGTCATCGCGCGGGCCCGCCTCGAGCCGCGCGAGCTCCGGTCCCTGCACTGGTGCACCCTCGACGAGGTCGAGCGCCGCGCGGCGCCCTACGTCACCCGGATGCTCAGGCGGCTGGCGCAGCATCCGGAAGGGACGGCATACCTCGAGGACGGCGCCGACCCTCTCTGGTAACGACCGGTGTTCGGCGGGAACGGGCTAGTCGCGGTCGGGCAGGATTGTGCGCAGGAACATCGACACGAACGTGATGATGATCGAGCCGAGCAACGCGTCCCAGATGAAGTTGTCCACGTGGAAGTCGAGGCTGAGCTGGTCGGCGAACCACGAGGTCAGCTCCAGCATCAGCGCGTTCACGACCAGGGAGAACAGCCCGAGCGTCAGGATGATGACCGGCAGCGAGAGAAACTTCAGCACCGGCTTGACCACGGCGTTGAGGAGTCCGAAGATCACCGCCGCCCACAGGATCGTGACGAGCTGGCTGCTCAGCTTGGCGCCGCTCGGGCCAAAGGTGATGCCAGGGAGAAGGAGGGCGGCGACCCACAGGGCGACACCGTTGACCAGGATCTTGATGGCGATCGACTTCATCGGCTCATCGTGGCATGCAGCGACGGTTTCGGTCAGAAGGTGAAGGACTCGATCAGGCCGCGCCGGGCCATAAGGTGCAGGTATGAGCCGCACCGTCCGCCTCCGCGAAGCCCTGGCTGCCGTCCCTTCGTACAAGCCGGGCAAGCCGGCGGCCGCGCGTGAGGGGATAACGGCGTACAAGATCAGCAGCAACGAGAACCCTTACCCGCCATTGCCCAGCGTTCTCAAGGTTGTTCAGGACGCCGCGACGCAGATGAACCGTTACCCGGACATGGCCGTCACGGAGCTGACCCTCGCCCTCGCGAAGCGCCTCAGCGTCCCTCCCGAGAACATCGCCACCGGCACGGGGAGCGTGGGCGTGCTGGGCCAGCTGATCGCCGCCTCGTGCGACGCCGGTGACGAGGTGATCTACGCCTGGCGTTCGTTCGAGGCCTATCCCATCCTCGTGGCACTCGCGGGGGCAGCCTCGGTGCAGGTTCCGCTCGACCCGGACGCGCGACACGACTTCGCCGCAATGACCGCCGCGATCACCGCCCGCACACGGCTGATCCTGATCTGCACACCGAACAACCCCACCGGCCCGGTCGTGCACCAGGGCGAGCTGGACGAGTTCCTGGACAAGGTCCCCGGTGATGTGCTGGTGGCCATCGACGAGGCCTACGTCGAGTTCGTCACCGACGAGCGGGCCCCCGACACGCTCGCGACGTATGCCGGGCGGCCGAACGTCGTGATCCTGCGCACCTTCAGCAAGGCCTACGGCCTCGCCGGTCTGCGAGTGGGGTATGCCGTGGCCCACGAACCGGTGGCAGCGGCCCTTCGCAAGACGGCGGTGCCCTTCGGCGTGAGCACCATCGCCCAGCAGGCGGCGATCGCCAGCCTGGACGTGTTCGACGAGCTGAAGGCGCGGGTCGACGCCCTCGTTGGGGAACGCCAGCGGGTCGTGGCCGGGCTCCGCCATCTGGGCTGGCACCTGCCCGAGACGCAGGCGAACTTCGTCTGGCTGCCGTTGGGCGCCGACGCCGAGGCCTTTGCGGCCGCGGCCGACAAGGCTGGCCTGGTGGTGCGCTGCTTCCCGGGCGAAGGGGTGCGCGCCACCATCGCCGAGACCGAGGCCAACGACCGGCTCCTCCACGTCGCTCGCGACTTCCTGGTGGCGCGTACGTTCTGAGGGCGATCTCTCATCTGCGTTTTTGTGACGGGCGGGCGTCCTGCCGGTAGCGTGTGCTGGCAAGGTCTGTGAGCGCCATCACAGGCGTGCGTGAGTCCCTGCCATGGCTCGCACTTTTCACTGACGGAGACCCCGCCACGCGTCCATGGCCCGAGGCGAGCTGGCGGTCACCCCGCCGGTCTCGCGAAGAAGGAGTGCCCGTGAGCGACATCCAAACCGCCTCGTCGGAAGCCGCAGCCCACGCCGCTGCGGTTGCTGCGCTGACCGCCCCGGTCCCCGAGACCATCGGGGACGGCGGGCCGGAGCTGGTCCAGCTGCTCACCCCCGAGGGTGAGCGCGTCGACCACGTCGGCCATCCGGAGTACTCGGCCTGCATCGACGAGTTGACCGACGAGGACCTGCGCGGCTTCTACCGCGACCACGTCCTCATCCGCCGGGTCGATGCCGAGGCCACGGCCCTCCAGCGACAGGGTGAGCTCGGCATCTGGGCCAGCCTTCTCGGCCAGGAGGCGGCACAGGTCGGCTCCGGGCGTGCGCTTCGCAAGCAGGACTACGCCTTCCCCACCTACCGCGAGCACGGCGTCGCCTGGTGTCGGGGGGTCGACCCGCTCAACCTGCTCGGCCTCTTCCGGGGCGTCAACCACGGCGGCTGGGACCCGAACGAGAACAACTTCCACCTCTACACGATCGTGATCGGCGCCCAGACGTTGCACGCGACCGGATACGCGATGGGCCTCCAGCACGACCATGCCGTTGGCACCGGCGACCCCGATCGCGACGCAGCCGTCATCGCCTACTTCGGTGATGGAGCGACCGCCCAGGGCGACGTCAACGAGTCCTTCGTGTACGCCGCCTCCATGAACGCACCGGTCGTCTTCTTCTGCCAGAACAACCAGTGGGCCATCTCCCAGCCGGCCGAGCGACAGAGCCGGATCCCGATCTACAAACGGGCCCGCGGCTTCGGCTTCCCCGGTATCCGGGTGGACGGCAACGACGTCCTTGCCGTGTATGCCGTGACCAAGGCCGCGATGGATGCTGCCCGCAGCGGGCAGGGCCCGAGGCTGATCGAGGCGTACACCTATCGCATGGGTGCGCACACGACCTCCGACGACCCCACGAAGTACCGCGTCTCCGCCGACGTCGAGGTCTGGAAGCTGCGCGACCCGATCGCCCGGCTCAAGGCCTATCTCACGTCCAGCGGCAAGGCGGACCAGGCTTTCTACCAGGAGATCGAGCGTGAGGCCGACGCGCTCGCGTTGACGGTTCGCGAGGGCTGCCTGTCCATGCCCGACCCGGAGCCGAGCTCGATGTTCGACCATGTCTACGTCGAGGAGCACCCGCTCATCGAGGCCGAGCGGGCGCAGTTCGCGGCCTACTCCGCGAGCTTCGGGGGGGGTCACTGACATGACGAAGCTGGGCATCGGCAAGGCGATCAACGCCGGACTGCGACGGGCGATGGAGCGCGACCCCAAGGTCGTCATCATGGGTGAGGACATCGGCAAGCTCGGCGGCGTGTTCCGGGTGACCGAGAACCTGCAGAAGGACTTCGGCGAGGACCGGGTCATCGACACCCCGCTGGCCGAGTCCGGCATCGTGGGCACAGCCGTCGGTATGGCGCTGCGCGGCTACCGCCCGGTCGTGGAGATCCAGTTCGACGGGTTCGTCTACCCCGCGTTCGACCAGATCGTCTCCCAGGTTGCCAAGATGCCGGCCCGTTCGCTGGGCAAGATCCGGCTGCCCATCGTGATCCGCATCCCCGTCGGCGGTGGCATCGGCGCGGTCGAGCACCACAGCGAGTCCAACGAGGCCTACTTCGCCCACACCGCCGGGCTTCGGGTCATCGCCTGCTCCAACCCCGAGGATGCCTACTGGATGATCCAGCAGGCCATCGAGTGCGACGACCCGATCATCTTCTACGAGCCCAAGCGCCGCTATCACGAGAGGGCGGAGGTCGACCTGACCGCCACCACCGCCCCGCGTCCCCTGTTCGCGGCGAGCGTCGCGCGCCCCGGCGAGCATGTGACCCTGGCGGCGTATGGCCCCATGGTCAAGGTCTGCCTCGATGCCGCGAGCGCGGCTGCGGAAGAAGGCAAGTCGATCGAGGTCATCGACCTACGCTCCCTCTCACCTTTGGACCTCGACGCCCTGGCGACGTCGGTGGAGAAGACCGGTCGGCTGGTCGTCGCCCACGAGGCGCCGACGTTCCTCGGCATGGGTAGCGAAATTGCCGCAGCCGTCTCGCAACGCTGCTTCTACCACCTCGAGTCCCCGGTGATCCGGGTCGGCGGTTACAACCTGCCCTACCCGCCGAGCAGGCTCGAGGAAGAGTTCCTGCCCGACCTGGACAGAGTACTCGACGGCGTCGACCGCGCGCTCGCCTACTGATACGGAAGGGACGAAAACCAGATGGCTGTAAGGCATTTCAAGCTGCCAGACCCAGGCGAAGGCCTCGTCGAGGCCGAGATCGTGACCTGGAAGGTCAAGGTCGGCGACACCGTCAAGATCAATGACGTCATCGTCGAGATCGAGACGGCCAAGTCCCTGGTCGAGCTGCCCGTGCCGTATGCCGGCACGGTCACCGAGCTGCTCGTGGCCGAGGGCGAGACCGTGGCGGTCGGCTCCCCGATCATCGCTGTCGACGACGGCCTCGGCGGTGAGGCAGTGCCAGCCGTGGCTTCTCCGGTGGCTTCTGCGGAGTCGGCTCCAGCGGCCGCTGGTGATGACGAGGAGATCGAGGCGGGCAAGATCGGTGGGGCGGCCCCGGGCGGTCGGGTGGCGGTGCTGGTCGGTTACGGGCCGCGGATGACCGAGGCCAAGCGTCGTCCACGCAAGGGGCAGGGTGCTCCCGCCACGGCAACCGCCCAGGTCAACCAGGCTTTCGCGCCCGAGCCCACCGCCCTCGAACCAGACGTCTCGGAGCCAGACGTCTCGGAACCAGTTGCCTCCGAAACCGTTGCGGCACAAACGGTTTCGGTTCTTCCAGCTGTCGGCGGCAGAGCCCTGGCCAAGCCCCCGGTGCGCAAGCTCGCCAAGGACCTGGGCCTCGACCTCTCACAGGTCCCCGGCTCCGGCAAGGGTGGCATCGTTACCCGAGCCGACCTCGAGTCGTACGCAGCGGAAGACCACTTCGCGGAGTCGGGGGCGGGCAGCGGTGCAGGCGCCGCGACATACAAGGCACCGGTGTTCGCAACCATCGGTGAGCGCGAGGTGCGCATCCCGGTCAAGGGCGTGCGCAAGCTGATGGCACAGGCCATGGTCGGCTCGGCGTTCACCGCACCCCATGTCACAGAGTTCGTCACCGTCGACGTCACGCGCACGATGAGGCTCGTGGACCGGCTCAGGGATGAGCGCGAGTTCCAGGACGTCAAGGTGAGCCCGCTGCTGGTCGTGGCCAAGGCTCTGATCATCGCCAGTCGCCGCAACCCCGGGGTCAACGCCACGTGGGACGAGGCCGCCCAGGAGATCGTCGTCAAGAACTACGTCAACCTCGGGATCGCCGCGGCGACCCCGCGCGGGCTGATGGTGCCCAACATCAAGGATGCCGACCGGATGTCGCTGAGGCAGCTTGCCGACGCGATGGCCAACCTGGTGTCGACGGCGCGCGGGGGCAGGACTCAGCCGGCCGACATGTCCGGTGGGTCGATCACGATCACCAACGTCGGGGTCTTCGGCGTCGACACGGGCACGCCGATCATCAACCCGGGCGAAGGGGCGATCCTGTGCTTCGGTGCGGTCCGGCAGATGCCGTGGGTGGTCAAGGGCAAGATCAAGGTTCGCTGGGTCACCCAGCTTGGTGTTTCCTTCGACCATCGGATGGTCGACGGCGAGCTGGGCTCACGATTCCTGGCCGACGTCGCAACCGTCCTTCACGACCCCGCCCAGGCGCTCGTCTGGGGCTGAGCGCAGCCTTTCTACGGCCGGGTCTGCCGGGCGATGAAGGTGGCCATCCCGGGGACCGTGTAGGCCACGAGGCCGTGCTCAGGTGCGTAGATGAGGCCCTTCTTGATCAGGGTGTCCCTGATCGGCCCGACGCCGGTGGGGTTCTTTCCCAGCCTGGCTGCAACCTGGCTCGACCGGCTCGGCCCGTCGCCGTCCGGGGCCATCGCCTCGAGGTAGGCCCTTTGCCCGGGTGTGGCTCGTTCCCATCGCGTTCGGTAGAACCCGGCGTCCAGATGAGCCTGTCCTGAAGCGGCCCCGACCCGGGCATCGTCGTACGTCAGCGTGGCGCCCTCTGCGGCGTTCCATGTCGCCTGGCCGTACTCCTGCAGGAAGTAGGGGTAGCCCCGTGTCCTGGTCACCACATAGGTGACCGCCTCGTCGTCCCACGACACGCCCTCCCCGGCGGCCGGCCGGGTCAAAGCCTCCATGGCCGCGTCGTTGCTCAGCTGGCTGATCTCCTGGTAGGCGTAGAGCCGCTCGGCGTAGCTCTTGGCCTCGGACAGCAACCTGGGCAGGTTGGGAAGGCCCGCGAGTGCAAGCAGGAATGGCCAGTTCCGTTGACCTGCCTTGTGGCTGATGGCGCACAGTGCCTTGAGCTCGTCCCGGGTCAGGTCCTGGGCTTCGTCGATGAGGAGGGCGAATCCGCGGCCCTGCTCCTGTGCCGCGTCCGCGAGGTCCTTGATCAGCTCGCTCAGGTCGGTCTCGAGCTCCCCTGAGTCACCACGACCCGGCGCTGGCGCAACATCGAGCCCGAATGACCACATCCCTGCGGAGTCGACCTTGACGCTGAACGTCTTGAACGTGGCTAGCGCCTTCTTGAGCTTGTCCCCTGCCCGTGGCCGGGCAAGCTCGCGGACCACGGGGTAGAGCGTCCGGGCCAGACTGTCGCGGAAGGGGCTCCCCGTGTTGGCCTCGATGATGACCGTCAACCAGTTGCGGTCCCGGGCCATCTCGTGGAACTCCCCGAGCAGGACGGTCTTTCCCACGCCGCGCAGACCATGAAGGACCACTGATCGGGTCGGCCGGGCATCCTCTATCCGTTCCAGTGCGACCCCCCAGCCCTGCAGCTCTTCGTCGCGTCCGACCAGCGCCGTCGGGCGCAGGCCTGCCCCGGGGGAGTAGGGGTTGGTGCGCTCGTCCATGACGTGAACTTAGCAAGGTCTAGGGCCACTTAACAGACCAATAGAGTTCGATAGACAGAGGTAAGAGCGCTGAGCCGAGGGGTGAGCGTGCCGAGGTCAGTGGGAGAGGTTCGGCGTTGCGGCCTCAGCCTCTGAGGCCAGCAGTGCGTCGGCGGCATCGGCTGCGTCCGACTTGCCGCGGCTCTCGTAGGCCGAACCGCTTCGGAGCTCGACGTGCGGTAGGAACCACACGACGATGAACGCGAGGACCATGACTCCGGAGCCGATCAGGAAGACGAGGTCCATGGCCTGGGAGAAGCCGATCAGGAACGGCTTGGCCAGCCGGGGGTCGAGCTGCTGGATGAACGAGGAGTCGCTCAACGGGTTGAGCGACCCGCCCCCGCCACCTCCGGTCTGAGCCTGCTGCAGGCTGTGGATGAACTCGGTGTTGGCCTGGGTGTTGCCCGTTGGCGACTGGGGATTCTTCAGGGCCGCCTGGAACTCGGCGGTCGGAGCAACCTTGGCGAACGCAGTCTGGATCCGGTCCGGCACGACCGAGAACAGGATGGACAGGAAGACGGCGACTCCGAGGGTGCCGCCGATCTGACGGGTGAAGGTCGCCGACGAGGTGGCCACGCCGATGTCGCGCGGGGAGACGGCGTTCTG
>DATCQG010000045.1:0-3131 GCA_036569625.1 Dermatophilaceae bacterium
TGGCCCGGCGATCCCGCGACTGCAGGGACGCCGGTCGCACGAACCGCGCGTCAGGTCGAGAGGTTGGCCGGTCGGGCCGGGTCGGTCGCTGAGCTGGACGCGGCCGTGTCTGTGTGCCGCGCCTGCCCCCGGCTCGTGCACTGGCGCGAAACCGTTGCCACTGAGGGCAAGCGGGCATCCTTCGCCGATCAGCCGTACTGGGGTCGCCCGGGTCCCGGCTTCGGGGACGACGAGCCCGCCGTCCTCGTGATCGGACTTGCGCCGGCTGCGAACGGCACCAACCGAACCGGCCGGATGTTCACCGGCGACCGCAGCGGTGACTGGATCTATGCGGCCCTTCATCGGGCCGGATACGCGAGCCAGCCCACCAGTACGCACAGTGGCGACGGACAGCTGCTCACCGGGGTGCGGATCATCGCGGCAGTGCGTTGCGCGCCGCCGGCGAACAAGCCGACGCCGGCCGAACGCGATACCTGTGGACACTGGCTGGACCGCGATCTGACCCTGGCTGCGCCCGCTCTCCGCTCGATCCTGGCGCTGGGCGCTTTCGGCTGGGACGCTGCACTTGCCAGCGCGCGAAGACTCGGCTGGTTGGTCCCACGTCCCAGAACGCCGTTCACCCACGGAGCCGAGGCCAAGCTGATCACCAACAGGGACAGGCAGATTCGGCTCCTTGGCAGCTACCACGTGAGCCAGCAGAACACGTTTACCGGCAGACTCACCCAAGCGATGCTGGACGAGGTCATCGCCCGTCTGTGAGGCGCGATAACGTCGATGCATGAGAGACCAGATCATCGCCGTGACCGTGCTCGGGGACGACCGGCCGGGCATCGTGGCCGACGTCACCGGGGCGCTGGTCGGCCTGCAAGGCAACCTCGAGGACTCGACGATGACGCTGCTGCGCGGTCATTTTGCCATGGTTCTGCTTGTGCGAACCGGGGCAAGCGTCGAGTCGGTCGAGGCTGCCCTTCTCCCCCTGGGGGCCGACGGGTCGCTTGTCATCAACGCCCGCGTGCTTTCTGACTCGACGTTCAGCCAGATCGGCGGCCCGTCCTACGCACTTCGGGTTCATGGCGCCGACCGGCCCGGGATCGTCGCCGCGATCACGCGTGTCGTCGCGCGCAACGGTGCCAACATCGTCGACCTCGGCACCCGATTGGGGGACGGACTCTATGTCCTGATGGCTGAGCTGCAGCTGCCCAGTGAGGCATCTGCCGTGGGACTCGAGTCCGAGCTTCGGGAGGCCGCTCGCGAGCTCGGCGTCGAGGTCCACCTCTCGCCGATCGACGACGACCTGTTGTGACCACCGGAACCATCACCTGGGCCATGCCCGAGCTGCCCAGGGGAGCGGTCCGCGGCGTCGTCCGCGCACCGGACCCGGTGCTGTCAACGCCAGGCGAGGAGGTCGACCCGACCGGTTCGGAGGCGATCGCGCTGGCCGCTGATCTGCTTGCTACGCAACTGGTTTCGCCCGGTTGCGTCGGACTGGCCGCTCAGCAGGTCGGCGTCGCCGCCCGGATGTTCAGCGTCGACGTCTCGGGCCATCTCAAGACCAGGACGTGTCACGGCGCGTTCGTCCTGTGCAATGCCGTGGTGGTCAGCGCCACGCGCAAGGAACGCGGGCGTGAGGGCTGTATGTCGGTCCCGGACTTCACCGGGGACGTCGCCCGTGGCCGCCGTCTCGTCGTTCGAGGTCAGCTGCCGCTGACCGGTCGGTGGGTGGAGATCACCACTGATGGTTTTGAGGCCGTTGCGCTGCAGCACGAGATCGACCACACCGACGGCCTGCTCTTCCTGGACCGCGTCACCGGGCCGCACGGCATACATCCTCGTCGCACTTATCTGTAATCTGACGCCTGTCCCCGTAGCCCAACGGCAGAGGCAGGCGACTTAAAATCGCTCCAGTGCGGGTTCGAGACCCGTCGGGGACACCACAGATGGCCGCGTTTGCCGCTGTTCGGCACCGGAGCGCCGACCAGAATGTGTGTCTGGTTGGGCGGGATACGGGAACTTCCGGTGACCACCAACCTTTAGTGTGGTTACAGGACCGTCCACAGGGGCGGTGCAACGTGTTGGAGGAATGACGATGGCGAGCAACCCGGTGTTCAGCCGGATCGACAAGCAGATCAAGGAGGGCGGCTACGTCGGCTTTGACCGCCGGCCCGATGCTCCCCGGATGACCTCGGGAGCGGGTGTCCAGGACGGCCTCAACCCGGCTCAGCTCCAGGACCTGTACAACCAGCCGTCGGCCGGCCCGGTGCAGATGGGGCGGGTGACCCTGGACGACGTCGTCATGAAGACCCTCGGGCTCTTCTCAATCGTCATCCTGGTCGGTGCTGCCTCTTGGTTCACGGTGGCGGGCAACCCCAACCTGAGCCTTCCGCTGCTGCTCGCCGGGATGTTCGGCGGGCTCGCCGTGGGTCTTGTCATCGCCTTCAAGAAGACGATCAGCGTGCCGCTGATCGTGCTGTACTCGGTGCTGGAAGGGGTGCTGGTCGGGACCATCAGCTCGGTGTTCGAGACGCTCTACCACGGGATCGTATCCACCGCGGTGATCGCCACCTTGTGCACCTTCGCCGGGATGTTCCTGGGCTGGAAGTTCAACATCATTCGGGTTACCGACAGGTCCCGTCGGATCTTCGGCATGGCAATCCTTGGCTACCTGTTGTTCAGCCTGGTCAACGTGGTCGTTTCCTTCATGGGCGTTGGCAGTGGCTTTGGGATCGGCGGCAAGGGCATCCTCGGCATCGGAATCTCGGTGCTCGGGGTCGGCCTTGCGTCCTACTCGCTCGCAATCGACTTCGACTCGATCGACCGTGCCGTCGCGGCTCAGCTGCCGGAGAAGTACTCCTGGCTGCTGGCCCACGGGCTGATCGTCACCCTCGTCTGGCTGTACCTCGAGATTCTTCGACTGCTCGCCCGCATGCGCAACTGAGCATGGGCAGAGCGCTGAGATCGGCGGTCTCCCAGGAGGCCGGCGCTGAGCTGCAGCGCGTGGTCGAGCGGTGGAGTCAGCTGCCGCTCGACCAAGCCCTTTCCCAAGCCGGTCACGTCCGCGCGTTGGTCCAGTCGCTGGCCAACCGGGTCGCCGAGGCCAGGGGCATCGCGTCGTCCGTCGTCCCAGACCTTGG
>DATCQG010000046.1:0-7811 GCA_036569625.1 Dermatophilaceae bacterium
ATCGTCCTGGGCTTCTACCCCAAGCCGGTGCTCGACGTGATCAACCCCGCAGTCGCCAGAACGTTGCAGTACGTCGGTGTCACCGACCCGGTGGCCACGTTCCCCGCGGCCGCGCAAGGAGCTGTCAAGTGATCGCCTCACTGCCCGGACTGCCAGCGGCGTTCGTCCGCACCGCAATCAGCTACGGCGCGATACTGCCGATGTTGATCGTCTTTGGTACGGCCATGATCGGGGTTCTGGTCGAGGCTTTCGCCCCAAGGGCCCTGCGGTATGCCGGCCAGGTGGGCGTAGCGCTCGTGGGCCTGGTCGCTGCGCTGGTCGCGGTCGTTCTCGCCAAGGACCATCAGGGCAGCACGCTCGCTGGCGCTGTCGTCATCGACGGACCTGCGCTCTTCCTGCAGGGGACGATCCTGGCGCTGTCGGTCCTCAGCGTCCTCGCCATGGCTGAGAGATTCGACGGTGCGGGCGCTGACGCGTTCACCGCACAAGGCGCGGCGGCTCCCGGTTCACCCCAAGAAGCGGCTGCCGTGCGTGCGGGCGCGACCACCACCGAGGTCTTCCCGCTGACGATGTTCGCGGTCGGGGGCATGTTGTTGTTCCCCGCAGCGGGCGACCTGTTGACGATGTTCGTGGCACTGGAGGTCCTCTCACTCCCGCTCTACATCCTCTCGGGACTGGCTCGTCGTCGCCGGCTGCTCTCCCAAGAAGCGTCGATGAAGTACTTCCTGCTGGGTGCCTTCTCGTCGGCCTTCTTCCTGTTTGGCTCGGCTCTGCTCTACGGCTATGCCGGCTCGATGGACCTGGGCGTCATTGCCAAGGCCATCACGTCGCAGTCCGGGATGGACGGGCTGTTGGTCCCCGGAGTGCTGCTGGTCCTGGTCGGACTCCTGTTCAAGATCGGCGCTGTGCCGTTCCACTCGTGGACCCCGGATGTGTACCAGGGCGCGCCCACCCCGGTCACGGGCTTCATGGCCGCGTGCACCAAGGTCGCCGCTTTCGGTGCGATCCTGCGTTTCGTCTACGTCGGTGTCGCGGACAGCCGCTGGGACTGGGCGCCGGGGCTGTGGGCAGTTGCCATCCTGACCATGGTCGGGGGTGCGGTCCTGTCGATCACCCAGACTGATGTCAAGCGACTGCTTGCCTATTCGTCGATCGCGCATGCCGGGTTCGTCCTGACCGGCCTCCTGGCTTTCGACAAGGTCGGCGTCTCCGCGGTGATGTTCTACGTCGTGGCCTACGGCTTCAGCACGATCGCGGCCTTCGCGATCGTCTCACTGGTCCGTGACGGTGGCTCGGAAGCCACGCACCTGTCGCAGTGGGCCGGGTTGGGCAAGAACCACCCCGTTGTCGCCGGGGCGTTTGCCTTCTTGCTGCTGGCGTTCGCCGGCATCCCGCTGACCTCGGGTTTCACCGCCAAGTTCGCCGTGTTCTCCGCCGCGATCGGTCACGGTGCAACAGTTCTGGCCATCGTCGGCGTCCTCTCCAGTGCCATTGCGGCCTTCGTCTACGTTCGGATCATCGTGCTTATGTACTTCTCCGAGCCGGCCGGTGACACGGTCCGGGCGGTCTCGCCCTCCATCGTCACTACGCTGGCGATCTCGATCGGGGTTCTCGTGACGCTCGTGCTGGGCGTTCTGCCCTCTCCCCTGCTGGACCTCGCGGCGCGGTCGTCGTTGTTCCTGCGATGACCTCGGCGTTACCTTCTCCGTCGTCGCCCAGCGTCTCGCCCGAGCTGGCAGAACGGTTGCAGCGCGGCCTGACGTCTGTTGACGCGCTCTTGCGCACTGTCGTCGATCACGAGGACCCGTTCATCGCCCAGGCATCGGCGCACCTGTCGGAGGCCGGTGGCAAGCGCTTCCGTCCGATGCTCACGCTGCTGGCGGCCGAGCTCGGCAACGGGATCAACGATGACGTGGTCGCTGCGGCGACAGGCGTCGAGCTGACCCACCTCGCCTCCCTGTATCACGACGACGTGATGGATGAGGCCGACCTGCGACGTGGCGTCGCCAGCGTCAATGCGCAGTATGGCAACTCCAGCGCGATCCTGATCGGCGACCTCCTCTTCGGGAAGGCCTCGGAGCTCGTTGCCGGGCTGGGGCCGGAGGCAGTCAAGATCCAGGCTCAGACCTTCGTGCGACTGTGTTCCGGGCAGATCCGCGACGACCGTCCGGTGCCTGCCGGTGTCGACCCGATCGACTACTACCTTGGCGTCCTCGCGGACAAGACCGGTGCGCTCATCGCGACGGCTGCCCGCTATGGGGCTATGTTCAGCGGTTGCTCGCCCGAGACCGTCGACATCATGCGCCGCTACGGCGAGCGGCTCGGTATCGCCTTCCAGCTCGCCGATGACCTGCTCGACATCTCATCCGGCTCGGGCCAGTCCGGCAAGACCCCCGGCACCGACCTGCGTGCTGGCGTGGCGACCCTGCCCGTGCTCCTGGCGCGCCAGTCCGTCGATCCCTCGGACGACCGCCTCAAGGTCCTGCTCGACTCCGACCTGCACGACGACTCTCTGCACGCCGAGGCGCTGGCGCTGCTGCAGGCTCACCCGGCGATGGTCGAGGCGCGCGAGCGCACCAACTCGGTGGCACGAGAAGCGCGGGACCTGTTGGCCCCGTTGCTGATCGGCTTGGCGCCCGACTCGCCTGCGCACCAGGGCATTACCGCTCTCGTGGACCTGGTCGAGGGCGTCGTCAACCGCGTCGGCTGAGCGTCATCAGACGGCTGAGCACTCTGCCGCGTCGGCCAGGCGGCGGCGGGCGCGAACTGAACGGATCGAGTCGAACGTCAGCACCAGCAAGGCAACCCAGACGATTCCGAAGCCGATCCATCGGCTAGGCCTCATGGTCTCGCCGAGCAGAAGAACGCCGCAGAGCAGCTGCAGGACCGGCGTGATGAACTGCAGCAGGCCGATCGTCACAAGTGGCACCCGTCGAGCCGCCGCGGCGAACAACAGCAAGGGCGCAGCAGTCACGACGCCAGCCGAGGCCAGGAGCAGCGGGTGGGCGGGTGAGTCCACGGTGAATGTGGTCTCTGACCTGGTGCCGAGCCACACGAGAAGGGCGATGGCGATGGGCGCCAGCACCGCCGTCTCTGCGGTCAGGCTCTGGAAGGCGCCCAGCGAGCTGCCCAGCCTCTTCTTCATCAGCCCATAGAGAGCGAACGAGAACGCAAGGCCCAACGCGATCCACGGTGGACGTCCGAAGTCGACGGTGAGATAGACGCCGGCCACCAACCCGATGGCCACTGCCAGCCACTGCAGCGAGCGAAGCTTCTCGCGCAGGACGACAACGCCGATGGCCACGGTGACGATCGGGTTGAGGAAGTAGCCCAGCGAGGCCTCGGTGACGTGGTGGGCCACCACCGCCGTCACGTAGATGATCCAGTTGATGGCGATCAGCAGACCCGCCAACGTGACCGCCCCGAGCAGGCGCGGGCGCTCCACCAACGAACGTCCCCATGAGAACTCGCGCCTGACGGCAAGCACCGCTCCGCAGAAGAGCAAGGTCCACAGAATGCGGTGGGCCAAGATCTCCCAAGCCCCGGCAGGTGCCAGGACGTGGAAGTACAGGGGGAACGCTCCCCAGATCGCATAGGCGCCAGCGCCGTATGCCGCGCCGCCTCCTGCCTCCTGCGTGTCGCCCGGTGACATCGTGGCGGATCTCAAGGACTAGCGAAGATCGAGATCAGCGAAGGTCAACCAAGACTCAACCAGCGACGATCCAGGTGTCGCTTCCCTGCAGGAGGGTTTCCAGATCTGCGTCGGAGGCGCCGCCACCGGCGGCGCTGACGACGTCGTCGATCTGGGCGTGCACCAGGTCCTCGTAGGTCGGCCGCGTGACGTTGCGGAAGATACCCATCGGGATATGGGCCATGGTCGGGTCGTCCAGCCTGGAGAGCTGGAAGGCCGACGACGGATCGTCGGCGCCGGCGTCGTGAATGACGACCCGCGACATGTCAGCGCCCTCGGCATCGACAACCTCCAGGTGACCGGTGTCACCGCGTGCCACCAGCTTGTCGGCACCCACCCGAACCGGCTCACCGTCATTGAGGTGGACGATCCGTGCCTCGGCCTCTTCACGGTCCTTGAGCAGCTCGTAGGCACCATCGTTGAAGATCGGGCAGTTCTGGTAGATCTCGACCAGTGCGGTGCCACGATGTTCGGCGGCCGCCCGAAGCACAGAAGTGAGGTGCTTGCGGTCGGTGTCCAGCGTCCGTGCCACGAAGGTCGCCTCGGCGCCCAGGGCCAGCGACACCGGGTTGAAGGGTCGGTCGACCGAGCCGAACGGAGACGACTTGGTGATCTTGCCGAACTCGGAGGTGGGGGAGTACTGACCCTTGGTCAGCCCGTAGATCCTGTTGTTGAACAACAAGATCTTGAGGTTGACGTTTCGTCGCATGGCGTGGATCAGATGGTTGCCGCCGATCGACAACGCGTCGCCATCGCCGGTGACGACCCACACGGAGAGGTCCTGCCGTGCCGTCGCCAGGCCGGTTGCGATGGCCGGTGCACGACCGTGGATCGAGTGCATCCCGTAGGTGTTGAGGTAGAACGGGAAACGCGAGGAGCATCCGATGCCTGAGACGAAGACGATGTTCTCGCGCTTGAGCCCAAGCTCGGGCAGGAATCCCTGGACCGCTGCGAGGATCGAGTAGTCACCGCAACCCGCGCACCAGCGGGGCTCCATGTCGCTGGCGAAGTCCTTCTTGTTCTGTGCGGGCTCGTCCTCATGGAGATGAGGTACGCCCAGGGTGCCTGCACCCGGCATACCGAGATCAATGGTGGTCATCGGGTGGCTCCGCTCAGGTTGGCTGTGGCCTTGGTCAGGACGCTCGCGAGCTCGATCGAGGTGAAGGGCAGCCCGCGCACCTGCGTGTAGGACTGGACGTCCACGAGGTACTTGGCCCGCAGCATCATGGCTAGCTGGCCGAGGTTCATCTCGGGCACGATCACCTGCTGGTATGCCGCGAGCACCTCACCGAGGTTGGGTGGGAAGGGGTTGAGATGGCGTAGATGGGCGCGGGCGACGTGGAGTCCGTCGTTACGCACCAGGCGGATGGCTTCCGCGATCGGGCCGTAGGTCGACCCCCAGCCCAGGATCAGGATGTCCGCGTCGCCGGATGGGTCGTCCACCACCAGGTTCGGGAGGCTCTTGGCGATGCCATCGATCTTGGCCTGGCGCAGCCGCGTCATCTTGTCGTGGTTGTCGGGGTCGTAGGAGAGATCACCGGTGATGTCGGCCTTCTCGATGCCGCCGATTCGGTGCTCCAGGCCCTTGGTGCCAGGGACGGCCCATGGCCGCGCGAGGGTCTCAGGGTCACGCAGGAAGGGGTGGAACACCGGATCGCCATTGGCATCAACGGCATTGGGCTCCGTGGTGAAGTCAATGTCGATCTGGGGAAGCTTGCCGACCTCAGGGATGAGCCACGGCTCGGAGCCGTTGGCGAGGTAGCCGTCGGAGAGCACGAACACCGGGGTGCGGTAGGTCGTGGCGATCTCGACCGCCTCGAAGGCGGCGTTGAAGCAGTCGCCCGGGGACTGTGGGGCGATGATCGCGCATGGGGACTCGCCGTTGCGCCCATACATCGCCTGCAGAAGGTCGGACTGCTCGGTCTTGGTCGGCAGGCCGGTCGAGGGGCCACCACGCTGGACATCGACGATCACCAGCGGCAGCTCCATCATCACCGCGAGGCCGATGGCCTCGGACTTGAGGGCAACGCCGGGACCGGAGGTGGCAGTGACACCGAGGGCGCCGCCGTAAGAGGCGCCGATCGCAGTGCCGACACCAGCGATCTCGTCCTCGACCTGCATCGTGATGACGCCGAAGCGTTTCAGCTTCGCAAGGACGTGCAGGATGTCGGTGGCCGGGGTGATCGGGTAGGCGCCAAGGGCCAGCGGCAGTCCGCTGCGGTGAGCCGCAGCCACCAGGCCATAGGCGAGGGCCGTGTTTCCCACGATGTTTCGGTAGGCGCCGCCGGGCATCGTGGCCGGGGCGATCTCGTAGGTGACCGCGAAGTCCTCGGTGGTCTCGCCGTAGTTGAAGCCTGCGTGCAGAGCAGCGAGGTTGGCTTCGAGGATGTCGGGCTTGGACCCGAACTTGCTCTTCAGGAACTGCTCGGTGCCAGCAGTCGGGCGGGTGTACAGCCACGACAGGAGACCGAGGGCGAACATGTTCTTGGCCCGCTCTTTCTCCTTGCGGGACAGGTCGAAGTCGCCCAGCGCGTCGACGGTGATGGAGGTCAGGCCGAGCCCGTGCACGTGGTAGCTCTCGAGGCTGCCGTCCTCGACCGGAGAGACGTCATAGCCGACCTTGGCCAGGTTGCGCTTGGTGAACTCGTCGGTGTTGACGATGATCGTGGCGCCGCGCGGCAGGTCGCCCAGGTTGGCCTTCAGCGCCGCCGGGTTCATCGCCACCAGAACGTCCGGTGCGTCGCCGGGGGTCAGGACGATGTGGTCGGCGAAGTGGAGCTGGAAGCTCGAGACGCCGAGGATCGTGCCCGCAGGTGCCCGGATCTCAGCGGGGTAGTTGGGCAGTGTGGAAAGGTCGTTGCCCAGCGCCGCGGTCTCGGAGGTGAAGCGGTCGCCGGTGAGTTGCATGCCATCACCCGAGTCCCCGGCGAATCGTATGACGACACTGTCAAGACTTTGAACTCGCTTGCTACTCATGCGTGCGTTCTCACCAGACTTCTCGGGATGTCCCAATACGTCCCTATCGCGTTGGGGCTGCGTTTATGCTACCTCGTGCCCAGATGGTGGACTTTTCTCGTCCGCGATCTGGACCCTCAGGTGAGGGTGGTATGGCGCGGAGGCTCCTCAGGGACCGACCGGAGCAGCGGTAATAGTCGTGGGAATCGGTGCGGCGAGGATGGTTCCTTCTGGGTGGCGCTGGTCAACAGGCCCGATGGTGATGACGGGGCTGCCCGGCGCTGAGTCGCCGTAATAGAAGGTTGCGCTGGACTTGCCGCTGGGGATGAGGATAGAGGTTACCGACGTGCCCGCCAGTGTGGTGGCAAAGACGCTGGTTCCGGAGGAGTCGGAGGCGATAGTCACCTCGGTCCCGCCCGCAGGAGCAGACACCGGGTTGCCGTAAAGATCCTGGCGCTGAACCGTGATCGGGCCCAGGGTGGCGGTGGCCGAGGCAGGTCCCGTGACGGGTGCCGAAGTGATGGCGAACGTGGTCGCCGCTCCAGGGGAGTTGGTCAGGGTGAACGTCGCGCGAACGGATCCGGTGGTGGCGGTGAGGCTGTAGGTGCCGCTGGTGGTGTTGGCAGTGAGCACGCCCGAGGTGGCGCGCCCGTCCGCATCGGTGAGCGCGGTCGTGGCATGCGCAGAGCCCGCGAACGTGCCAGTGGCGCCAGCCGGGGTGTTGGGCGCGGTGAAGGCCACGGTCACGTCGGGGACAGGGTTGTCGTTGGCGTCGGTCACTCGCGCGACCAGCGGGCCGGCGAACTCCCGGCCGACAACGGCCGACTGATCCGACCCGAGCACGGCCGTGACCGCGGCGGGAACCCCCGGGACGATGTTCACGCTGGTGCTGGTGGCGGCCGTCAGTATTCCGTCGCTGGCCGTCAGCGTGTAGGTGCCGGCCTTGTCAATCGTGCATCCGGCAAAGCTCGCGATCCCGAGCCTGGCCACCTCGGGGTTCGAGTCGCACCTCAGGGTGGCGCCGGCGAGGTTCGTCATGGTCAGGGTCACCGCGCTCGTGTCGGTCGTGACGGTGTTGCCGGCGGCTCCTGCTGTCACTGTCACGCTGGTGCTGGTGGTCGCGCCCAGCGATCCGTCGCTGGCCGTCAGCGTGTAGGTGCCGGCC
>DATCQG010000047.1:0-6209 GCA_036569625.1 Dermatophilaceae bacterium
GCGGCGCGCCACGCCACCCTCATCGCCACCCACTTGCTCGGGTGTTCGTGCAGCTCCTCGCGATAGCGGGAGACCAGGAGCAGCGAGTAGTCCGTGGCCGCGCCGACGACCAGGATCGACAGGATCCCCTGGCTCTGGCCGTTGAGCCCGATGATGTCGTTCTTCGCCAGGGGGTAGATCACCATGGCGGCGATGGCCAGCCCGAAGGTCGCGGTGAAGAGCACCGTGATGGGCAGGATCGGACTCCGGTAGACCACCAGCAGGATGAAGAACACGACCCCCAGAGCGACGAACAGCAGGATGCCGTCGATGCCGCCGAAGGCGGTCACGAAGTCGGCCAGAACTCCACCGGGCCCGGTGACGTACACCACGAGCCCGCTCCGGGTCAGCGTCGTGGCCGCGGAGGCCCGCAGCGCCTTCGCTCCCTCGAACAGCGGGCTCGAGCTGCCGATCGTCTCAGCGGCCTTCTTGCTGTTGAGCAGGACAGGCACCAGGAGGGCCTTGCCGTCCTGGCTCGGAATGGCCGCGGCCGGAGGCTGGGCGAGGTACGTCCCCAGGACGTAGCCGTTGATAGCGAACGGCAGGGACGGAATACCGGTGATGAAGTCCTTGACAGCACCCGCATCCGAGGGCTTCAGCCCGGCCTCGCGCTCGACCACCACGAAGTACGGCAGGGTGTCGGCCGAGCTGAACTTCGCAGCGAGCTTGCCGACCTCGGTGGACTCCGCGGACTTGGGCAGGAACGATGCGTTGTCGTTCTTCTGCACCTCCGAGAGCCGACCGACCAGAGGGCCGCCAACAGCGGCCAACCCGAACCAGACGAGCAGTACGAGGATGAGCGCGAATGCCCGGGTCATCCTCGTTCGACCACCGGCTTTCGAACGCTCGGCGACCTCTTGCTCGGCGGCGATTTCCTGGCGAGTCATGACCTCTGCTTTCCCGGCTTGGGTCTGGGCGGGCTTCGCCAGCCTAGAGGCAGGTATGTCGTGCCCTGCCGCCCACACGCAGGTGCCCGACGGTGGACATCACGATGCGCTGAAGTTGACCCAGGAACTGTTCCAGCAGACGAGCGTCATGGGCCCCTTCATCGGTACCTGCACAGCCCATATCGCGAAGTAGTCGGACGAGAAGGACTTGATCGGGCCCGGGTGCAGTGAGTAGCTCTCGTCTGACGGCCTGGGGGTGTACCTCCCCGCGCCCGCGAATGACAGAGCCTGCTGCCAAACCATGCCTCCCATGACGAGTGCGCCCTCGGTGGTCTTGATCGCGTAGATGTCCTTGGTCGGGGTGAACGTTCGGGTGGCCGTCCCCTTGCCTCTGACTGCGGCCTGATCATCCGCGTAGGCCTTGTTGAGCGTGGTCAGGATCGGCGAAGACTCAAAGTTTCGTCCCGCAGGACTCGCAAGGCTGATCATCGCCTTGGCCAACCGCGGTGCCACGTCGATCGGTTTGAAGGCATAACCGCTCGCGGTCGGCGCGACGATCGTGGCCAGTCCGGACGTGGCATCCACAGCGATCATCGGCAGGGTATCTGGGGTGTCAGCGCTGATCACGCTCTTCCAGGGAGCGGCCGCGTCGGGCCTCCGCAACACCCTGACAACATTGGCCTTCGGGTCCGGGCTGAACCTGGAATAGACGAAGAACACCTGCGGGTAGCCGCCAGCAGGCGGGGTGAACGCAATGGGTTTGGGGAACGTGAAGGGCTCGTACGGCGTCTTGTCGCGCACCCGGCCCATCATGGAGAAGATGCCCGCATCCTGCGCGAGGAGGTCGCCATCCTCGATCGTTGCCATCAGCTTGGGGTCCCGTTTGCCGTTTGCCTCGTTGTTGATCGCGTCGTGGTTCTTCATCAGCTGATCGACCTGCGCCTGGGTGATCAACGGGCGGGCCGGCTGTGCCTCGACCTTGGGCCTGGGTGCCTGCGCGCAGCCTCCAAGCGCCAGACTCGCGATCGCGATTGCGCCCCCAACACGGATCAGCAGTCCCCTGTTCATCCTCAGGACACTAGGGCCATCAGCAGGTATGCCGTGTCTTCCGCGTATTCTGCAGACATGCGTGTCGTGCACCTCGGCTTCAACCCGGACTTCGTCGACTACCAGGCTGGGTGGGACCACCAGCGAGAGGTGCATGCCGCCGTCGTGGCCGGCGATGACCCCGACACCGTGCTCCTGCTCGAGCATGCCGCCGTCTACACCGCGGGCAAGCGCACCGAACCTCACGAGCGCCCCTTCGACGGCACCCCGGTCATCGACGTCGACCGAGGCGGCAAGATCACCTGGCACGGTCCGGGCCAGCTCGTGGGCTACCCAATCGTGCATCTGCCTTCGCCTGTCGACGTCGTGGCCCACGTGCGTCGCCTCGAAGCCATGATGATCGGAGTCTGTGCCGACCTCGGAGTCTTCGCCGGACGGATCGAGGGCCGCAGCGGAGTGTGGATCACGGCCGATGAGTCAGGACCCGACCGCAAGATCGGCGCCATCGGCATCCGGGTGAGCCAGAGCGTCACGATGCACGGCTTCGCTCTCAACTGCGACTGCGACCTGTCCTGGGCGCAGGTGATCGTGCCGTGCGGCATCGCGGACGCGGGGGTCACCTCGCTGAGCAAGGAGCTCGGGCGCGATGTCCCGGTGGCCGAGGTGCTCCCCTACGCCGAGAAGCACCTCACCGACATTCTGGGCTGACCGGCTGTAGCCTTCTTGTTCAACGAACTTGGCAAGGGAGCCCTCTAGTGTCGGTCGCACCTGACGGTCGCCGCCTGCTGCGCGTCGAGGCGCGCAACGCGCAGACGCCGATCGAGCGCAAGCCCGACTGGATCCGCACCACGGCCAGGATGGGGCCGGAATACACCTCGCTCAGCTCGATGGTGAAGTCCGCCGGTCTGCACACGGTCTGCCAGGAGGCCGCCTGCCCCAACATCTTCGAATGCTGGGAGGACAAGGAAGCGACCTTCCTGATCGGCGGCGAGCAGTGCACGAGGCGCTGCGACTTCTGCCAGATCGACACCGGCAAGCCCGAGGACCTCGACCGCGACGAGCCGCGTCGGGTTGCAGAGTCCGTCCAGCAGATGGGCCTGCGCTATGCCACCGTCACCGGAGTCGCTCGCGACGACCTCGAGGACGGCGGAGCCTGGCTGTATGCCGAGACGATCCGGATGGTGCACGAGCTCAACCCCGGCACCGGCGTCGAGATCCTGGTGCCCGACTTCGACGGCGTTCCAGAGCTCGTTGGCCAGGTCCTGGAAGCCCGGCCAGAGGTGTTCGCGCACAACGTCGAGACGGTCCCCCGCCTGTTCAAGCGAATCCGCCCTGCCTTCCGGTACGAGCGCTCTCTCGATGTCATCACGATGGGCCGCGACGCCGGTCTGGTGACCAAGTCCAACCTGATCCTGGGCATGGGCGAGGAAGCGCAGGAGATCGAGCAGGCCTTGCACGACCTGCACAACGCCGGCACGGATCTGATCACCATCACGCAGTACCTTCGGCCCTCACCTCGCCACCACCCGATCGACCGTTGGGTCAAGCCCGAGGAGTTCCTCCGGTGGTCCGACCTGGCGGAGGAGATCGGTTTCAAGGGCGTCATGAGCGGACCTCTGGTGCGTTCGTCCTACCGGGCGGGTCGCCTGTGGGCCCAGGCAATGTCGCGATGGGGCCGTCCGGTGCCGGCACAGCTGGCCCACCTCGCTGCGGCCGCTTCCAGCCCGGCCCGCCAGGAGGCCGCGTCCATCCTTGCGCGTCGACTCTCCGACGTCTCGTGACGGTAGTCTGACCCTCATGGCCCGCAAGAACTCCGATCAGTCAACCGCGCCCAAGAAGCCCGGCCGTTTCAACCAGATCTCACAGATCCGTCAGGTCTTCACCGCCGCCCGCGGCATGGACCCGATGATCGGCTGGTGGATGGCGCTCGCATCCCTGGGCACCCTCATCGTGATGGTCGTCATCGGGATTCTCGTCAATCGCTGGGTCTACTTCCTGATCCTGGGCCTTCCTCTTGCGGCTCTTGCGGCATCGTTGGTGCTCAGCATCCGGGCCAAGAACGCCGCGTACAAGTCGATCGAGGGCCAGCCGGGGGCCGCTGGAGCGGCCTTGTCCTCACTGCGCAAGGGCTGGTATTTCGAGCAGCAGCCCATCGCCGCGGAGGCCGCCAGGGCCGGCGACATGTCCTCGACCGCGATGGTGTTCCGCGCCACCGGACGCCCCGGCGTGGTTCTCGTCGTTGAGGGACCCGCAGCGCGAGCAACCAAGCTGGCTGAGACGGAGCGCAAGAAGATCCTCCGGATCGCTGGGGCCAGCGTCCCCGTGACGGTGGTCCGTGTCGGCGAGGGCGGCGGCAAGGACGAGGTGTCGATCCGCAAGGTGGCCAACAAGATCCAGCGGATGAAGCCCGTGCTCACCAAGCAAGAGGTTGCGGCGGTCAACAAGCGGCTCAAGGCGCTGGGCGGCCTCCGGCCTCCCCTGCCGGCCGGCATCGACCCCAACCGGGTCCGCGTGGACCGCAAGGCGATGCGCGGCCGCTGACCACCCGCAAACCTAGGGACCGTGCGCGCGATCCACCCGCAAACCTAGGGACCGTGCGCGCGATCCACCCGCAAACCTAGGGACTTTGCGCACCTTCATTGCCCAACATCGTCACCAGGTTTGAGCTCTCGGACCCGACAGCGTCCCTAGGTCTGTCCACATGGACCCGACACCGTCCCTAGGTTTGCGCTGATCTGGACGACACGGTCCCTAGGTTTGGCTGTTGGGCTGGTTGGCTGTATGGCTTTTTGGCTGGTCAGATTCGGACCAGGACCGTGCCGGCGAGCTTGTCGTGAAATCCGCGGGTGTCACGGTCCCAGACCACTGCTGGGATGACCCAGGGCCAACAGGACCGTACGAATCAGCGCGGGGATCGGCCCGGCAGTCGCCCCATCCAGTCGCACGACGCGTAGACCAAGCAGACGGTGTCCGAGGGTGGACCCCAGGGTCCCGACCAGCAGCAGGTTCATCACCACGAAGACGACCAAGGGTTTGAAGGAGCTCAGTCCCCCGGTACCAAGTCGGTAGCCCAGGAACCCGACGGCGATCACGTTACAGACAGCCCAGTCCAGGAGGATTGCAGCAACCCGCCGTCCGAGGCGGGCGAGCGAGCCCGGGCCGCGATCCGGCATACCGAGTCTGCGTCCTGGGTAGTCGTCCGGGTCCGCGCCCCCGGCACCGGGGCCCTGGAGCCAGGCGGCAAAGTCCTTGCGATCGACCACGAGTCACAGGCTACGTCGCGTCCCGGACGTAACACCGGCGAAACATGCGGGTGATTGCGCAGAAATCCCGCCCGGCTAGGGTCAGTCCCGATGCCAAACCCGGCCTGGCCGCGACGCGCCCAGGCCCCACCACAGGAGGTTGGATGTTCAGCAAGCCTGAAGAGGTCCTCACTTACATCAAGGCCGAGGATGTCAAGTTCGTCGATGTTCGCTTCTGCGACCTGCCCGGCGTCATGCAGCACTTCAATGTGCCAGCCGCCTCGCTGACCCTGGACTTCTTCACCGAAGGCCAGATGTTCGACGGCTCCTCGATCCGCGGCTTCCAGGCCATCCACGAGTCCGACATGAAGCTCATCCCGGACCACAAGAGTGCCTATCTGGACCCGTTCCGCAAAGAGAAGACCCTGGTCATGAACTTCTCGATCGTGGACCCGTTCACGGACGAGCCCTATAGCCGCGACCCGCGCAATATCGCCTCCAAGGCCGAGGCCTACCTGAAGTCGACCGGGATCGCCGACGAGGCCTACTTCGGTGCCGAGGCCGAGTTCTACGTCTTCGACGACGTGCGCTTCGAGACCAAGCAGAACGCCTCCTACTACTACATCGACTCGATCGAGGCGGCCTGGAACACCGGCCGCGTCGAAGAGGGCGGCAACCAGGGCTACAAGACCCGGGTCAAGGGCGGCTACTTCCCGGTCCCGCCGGTCGACCACTTCGCCGACATGCGCGACGAGATGTGCCTGAAGCTGGCCGATGTCGGTCTCAGCATCGAGCGCAGCCACCACGAGGTGGGCAACGCCGGCCAGCAGGAGATCAACTACCGCTTCGGCTCACTGCTGCAGTCCGGTGACGACCTGATGAAGTTCAAGTACGTCATCAAGAACGTCGCCTGGGCAGGTGGCAAGACCGCCACGTTCATGCCCAAGCCGCTCTTCGGCGAGAACGGCTCCGGCATGCACACCCACCAGAGCCT
>DATCQG010000048.1:0-21967 GCA_036569625.1 Dermatophilaceae bacterium
ACGGTCCCGTATCGCCGCCAGGGTGATCGCCGCGATCGCCGGCGACGACGCCGTTCTCCGTGACGACCAGAGCCTGGCCGTGGCCGCTCTGTGCGAGCCGGCCGCGAGGGTCCTGGTTGTCCAGGCCACAGGCTGGGGCAAGTCGGCCGTCTACTGGGCTGCGACCGCGATCCGCCGTCACGAGGGCGCCGGTCCGGCGCTGGTCGTCTCACCGTTGCTCTCCCTGATGCGCGACCAGGTTGCAGCGGCGGCACGGGCCGGGCTTCGGGCGGCGACACTGAACTCCTCTAACATCGACGCATGGTCGCGGGTCGAGGCTGCCCTGCGAGCGGATGAGCTCGACGTCCTTCTGGTCTCTCCCGAGCGGTTGGCCAACCCGGGATTTGGGCGCCGCGTCCTCGACGAGCTCTCCGGCCGGCTCGGGTTGCTGGTCATCGACGAAGCACATGCCGTCTCCGACTGGGGGCACGACTTCCGCCCTGACTACCGGCGCGTTGCCGACGTCCTGCGGACGCTCAACCCCGAGACTCCGGTTCTCGCGACGACGGCGACCGCCAACGCCCGCGTGACGCTGGACGTGGCTGCTCAGCTCGGCGAGGCGACCCTGGTCCTGCGTGGTCCGCTGGCCCGTAGCAGTCTGCAGCTGACCGTCGTGGATGCCCTCTCGCCGATCGAACGGTTCGCCTGGGTCGTTGACCATCTGCCACGGTTCGAGGGCTCCGGGATCGTCTACACGCTGACCGTCGCTGACGCCGAACGCCTCGCTGCCGCAGTGCAGTTCGTCCATGGCGATAGCTGCAAGGTCGCGGCGTACACGGGCGGTCTGGAGTCCCGGGAGCGCGAGCGGCTCGAGGACGCGCTGCGGGGCAATCGGCTCAAGGCCCTGATCGCGACATCTGCTCTGGGCATGGGATACGACAAACCCGATCTTGGTTTCGTCGTGCACGTCGGCTCGCCGCCGTCGCCGGTGTCCTACTACCAACAGGTGGGACGTGCGGGTCGAGGTATCGACCACGCCCTCGTGGCACTGCTGCCCTCGGACGCCGACGCCGGCGTGTGGGACTACTTTGCGACCGCGACGATCCCCGACCGAGCTCAGGTCGAGCGCTTGCTCGCCGGCCTCTCGGCCTATGCGGGCGGTCAGTCCGCCACGGTCCCGGCGCTCGAGGCCGAGACCGGGCTCCGCCGTGGTCGGGTTGAGCTGATGCTCAAGCAGCTTGCCGTGGATGGCGCGGTCGAGCGCGTCGAGGGAGGGTGGCGCCCGACTGGAGTCGAGTGGGCGTACGACCAGGATCACTATGACGGCATCATCGCCACCCGGCGTCGCGAAGCTGACATCATGCGCGCCTACACCCGCGGGCAGAGCTGCTTGATGCAGCTGCTGCAGGAGTCCCTCGACGACACCAGTGCCCAGAAGTGCGGACGGTGCTCGGTCTGTCTTGGTCACCTGCCTGAGCCGCTGCGGGATCGTCCTGAGGCGGCCACCGTCGAGGCGGTGACCCGCCGGCTGAGAGGCGAGGTCACGGTTCTCGAGCCCCGGAAGATGTGGCCTGGGGGAGCGTTCGGCACCAGGGGTCGGATCCCTGCCGGGTTGATGGCGCAAGCCGGCCGGGCGATCGCCTATGCCGATGCGCCCGAATGGCGCGAGCTCGTGCAGTCGACCTTTCACCATGACGCGCCGCCGTCCGAGGAGCTGCGCGCGGCGGCGGTGGCCGCGCTCGGCCACTGGCGTGACTCCTGGGTGGCACGTCCCGAGGTGGTCGTAGCGCTACCGGCAGCCGGCTACCCCCTGATGACCGGTGGGCTGGCCGACCATTTGGCAAAGGTGGGTCAGCTGGGCCGAGCCGATCTCACGGTGGCGACCGATCATGGGTCGCCGACCGGCCTGTCCTCGCCCCAGGAGGCAGCCTTGTGGCGGGATGCCCTGCGCGTCAACGACGATCTGCTCTCGGCGGTCTGCGGCAAGGTGGTGCTGCTGGTGGTTGATGCAACGTCGTCGCAGTGGCCGATCACCGTGGCCGCAGCACATCTGCGTCAGGCCGAGGCATCGATGGTGCTGCCGTTGTTGGTCCATCGGCGCCCATGAGCGGACCTCATACTCTCATCCAGGGCTGCAGCTCGGTTGTTCTACCACCGACGTGTTTGGTCCCGTGTCCTCGCACTGCTCAAGCTGAACCGGAACGAGGTGGAAGATGAATGTCATGACCAACGGGACCCCTGTGCCATCCTCGTCATCGGTCCAGCCGACAGCCCGGTTCGGCGCCCGGTCTGTGCTGGCCGCGATTGCGCTGGTCCTCGTGGCGGTCCCCTTTGCGCTGGTGCTGCTCATGGTGGAGGACAGGTGGCCGCCGCTGCTCCGCGCCGACACGGGCGCGCGCGAGGTCCTGCATGGCTTCGCCGTTACCCATGCGGGGTTCGTCGGCGCGATGCAGCTGGTCAGCGACTCCGGGTCAGCATTGGCGTGGCAAGTCGTGCTGGCCGCCGTCGTGGTCTGGTTGCTCTGGCGCCGGCTGCCCCGACTTGCCCTGTTCGTCGTGATCACTGCGGCCGGGTCCTCGCTGCTGAACACCGTTGTCAAGACGGCGGTCCATCGGCTTCGGCCGATCCTGACCAACCCCGTCGCCCATGAAGGAGGGCTCAGCTTTCCCAGCGGCCATGCCCAAGCCGCCATCGTGGGCTATTCCGTGCTGCTCCTGGTCTTTCTGCCCGTCATGCACGGTGCCTGGCGCAGAGCGGGGGTCGCCATTGCAGTGTTCATGGTCCTGGCGATCGGCTTCTCACGCGTCGCTCTTGGAGTCCACTATCTGTCCGACGTCATCGGTGGCTTTGTCCTGGGTGGCGCGTGGGTCGCGGCCATGACGGCTGCGTTCAACGCGATGCGTGTCGATCGTGGTCATCGACCGGTCGACCTGTCGGAGGGACTTGAGCCCGAGCAGTCGCCGCGACTGACAAGCCACACCACCAACGATGACGACGATGAGGATGTCTCCCCACAGGGCGGACCCTGGGGGAGACCCCGCCGGCCGTGACCGGGCCCGGCCAGGAGATCAGGTCAGCGTTGCCTTCTTGGGCGCCGGCGCCGAGACCAGCCCGGCTGCCGTCGCCGCCTTCATGACCTCTCTCGCAACATTGGGTACCACCCGGGCGTCGAAGATAGAGGGCACGATGTACTCCGCGGTGACCCCGTCCTCGGAGACGATGTCGGCGATCGCTCGGGCGGCCGCCACCTTCATCGACATGGTCACCGAGCGCGCGCGGCTGTCGAGCAGACCACGGAACATGCCCGGAAACACGAGGACGTTGTTGATCTGGTTTGCATAGTCGCTACGGCCGGTGGCCACGACCGCCACGTTGTCCGGCATCTCCTCCGGCTGAATCTCCGGAATGGGGTTGGCCATGGCGAACACGATGGCGTCCTTGGCCATGGTGGCGATCCACTCGGGCTTGACCAGATCGGGACCGCTGACGCCGACGAAGACGTCCGCACCCACCAGCGCGTCCGCGAGGCTGCCGCGCATTCCCTCACGGTTGGTCGTCTTGGCGATGGATCGCTTCGCCTCGTTGAGGTCAGTTCGGTCACGGGAGACGATGCCCTGCCGGTCCACTCCGATGAAGTGGCCGACGCCGGCATGCTGCCACAGCTTGATGCAGGCAACTCCGGCCGCTCCCATGCCGAGAAAGACGACCTTGAGATCCTCCAGCGGCTTACCGACAACCTCGCACGCGCCATACAGAGCCGCCAGTGAGACGATCGCGGTGCCATGTTGATCATCGTGAAAGACCGGGATGTCCAGCTCTTCCTGCAGCCGTCGCTCCACCTCGAAGCACACCGGTGCGGCGACATCCTCCAGGTTGATGCCACCGAACCCGGGCGCGATCGCCTTGCCCACCGCGACGAGCTCCTCGACGCCTGAGGTGCGTACACAGATGGGGTATGCATCGATGTTGGCGAGCTGCTTGAACAGCATCGCCTTGCCCTCCATCACCGGCATTGCCGCCTCCGGACCGATGTCACCCAGGCCCAGAACGGCCGTGCCATCGGTCAGCACTGCTACCGAGTTCGACTTGATGGTGTAGTCCCACACCAGATGGGACTGTTCCGCGATCGCGGTACACACACGGCCGACACCCGGGGTGTAAGCCATCGACAGATCGTCACGGGTGAGCACCGCGAACTTCGGCGTCACCTCGATCTTTCCGCCGAGGTGTCGATCGAAGACCCGGTCCGTGACCGACAGCAGCTTCACGCCGGAGACCTCCCTGGCCGCAGCCACGACCTCCAGGCCGTGTGACTCCCCGCGGGTCTCCACCTGGATCTGGCGGACGATCACCTCACGCTGGTGCTCGATGATGTCGATCGAGCCGACCAGGGCCCCAGCTCTTCCAAGTGCTGAGGTCAGCTTTCCCAACGTGCCGGGGACACGTTCCAAAGACACGCGCAGAGTAAGGGTGTTGCCGGCGGACGGGTGGATCGTGACCATGTAATTGCTGCCTCTCCTAGGACGGCCGTCGTCTCGTCGGAGGCCGTTGTCGCAAGCCGAAGCGGACACCGAGCTGAAATCGGGTCACCTGGCCGGTCTGGCGCTCACTGTAGCTAGGCAGGCCCGGACTGATGAGGGCAGGTCAGCTTGCCGTTGTGCCGAGCGGAGCGTCGGTCCTGCGGGTTGTTGCCACCGGCAGTGCGATGCGGAACTCGGTACCGCCCTCGTCGCTGATCAACGTCAGTGTCCCCCCATGCGCGAGTACCACCGCCCGCGCGATGGACAGGCCAAGACCGGTGCTGCCGACGGCCCGCGATCGCGAGTCGTCTGCACGAACGAAACGTTCGAAGATGTCCGCTTGGAGCTCCCTCGGGATACCTGGGCCGTTATCGCTGACTGACAGCAGGATCTGCTGGCCGGGATCCTGGGGGGCGCTGAGCCGGACCACGACCGACGTCCCCGCCGGGGTATGGGTCCGAGCGTTGGACAGCAGGTTGGCGACCACCTGGTGCAGCCTGTGCTCGTCACCGCGCACAACGACCGGCTCGTCGGGCAGGTCGAGCGACCAGCGATGCTCGGGTCCGGCCACCCGTGCGTCACTGGTGACCTCGATGACCAGCCGTGAAAGGTCGACGTCCTCCTGTTCCAGCGGACGACCGGCGTCGAGCCGGGCAAGCAGAAGGAGGTCGTTGACCAGACCGCCCATCCGCACGGCTTCGGCCTCGACCCGGCCCAACGCATGGCTGACCTCGTCTGGGACGGACTCCGTACTGCGCAGGGCCAGCTCCGCATACCCGCGGATACCGGCCAGCGGGGTGCGCAGCTCATGGCTGGCGTCCGCCACGAAACGGCGCAGCCGGGCCTCACTGGCCTCGCGCTGTTCGAGCGCGGTCTCGACGTGCCCGAGCATCTGGTTGAACGCCGCGCCGAGCTGCCCCACTTCGGTGCGGGGGTCAGTTTCGGGCACCCGGTGGGGAAGGTCCACGGCGCCGCTTCCAAGGGACATGGAGGAGACCCGGTTTGCTGTGGTGGTGACCCGGCGCAATGGGCGCAGCGACAGCCCTACCCAACCGGCTCCGGCCAGCCCGGTCAGCAGAAGGGCTGCCGTGAAGACGACCAGTTCGGTCGCCTCGAGCCGGTGCACGGTCGACTCGACGTCGCCCAACGCCAACCCGGTGAGATGGATGTCGCCGTCCTGGCTGCGGGCGGCCCGGAGACGGTAGTCCCCGAGCGAGGACAGCCGGCCGGAGATCGGCCGACCGTCGGGGGACACGTTGAGGAGCAACGAGCGATCCGCCGGGCTCAGTGTCACACTGCTGAGACCCACCCGGCCGGCGTTGTCGCGAATGACCACAGCCTGGGCGATCGACCCGTTGACAATCCTGACGGCCAGGGTCCCCACCGCCTGGCCCTCGACCCCAGGTTCGCCGCCGGGGAGGGGAGGCACATCGGGGCTGCCCGGCCCTCCGGGGTGCTCGAGGCTGACATCGAGGCGGCTGCCGGCGCTGGCCAGGTTCTGGTCGAGCCGATCGACGAGGAAGCCGCTCAGGGTGATGTTCGTGGCGATCCCGATGGCCAGGCAGGACAAGGCAAGCAGGACGAGTACGCCGGCGATCAGCCGGGTCCGCAAGGTCCGACCAGCCAGCCAGCTTCGCATGGTCAGGAGGCCGTCTTGAGGACATACCCCACGCCGCGCACGGTGTGGATGAGTGGCTCGTGACCCGCATCGATCTTCTTGCGCAGGTAGCTGATGTAGAGCTCGACGACGTGGGCCTGCCCGCCGAAGTCGTAGTTCCAGACCCGGTCGAGGATCTGCGCCTTGCTCAGGACCCGGCGCGGGTTTCGCATCAGGAAGCGCAGCAGCTCGAACTCGGTGGCGGTCAGATCGACCAGCCCCCCGGCCCGGCGTACCTCGCGGGCCTCCTCGTCCATCGTCAGGTCGTCGAGCGCAAGGAGGGTGTCCGCGTCGTTGTGGCTCATCCCCGCACGCCGCAGCATCCCGCGCAACCGGGCGAGAACCTCCTCGAGGCTGAACGGTTTGGTGACGTAGTCGTCGCCCCCTGCGGTGATCCCGGCGATCCGATCCTCGACGGAGTCGCGGGCGGTGAGGAAGAGCACACCGACCCGGGGGTTGTCCGCGCGCAACCGGCGCATCACCTCCAGCCCGTCGAAGTCCGGCAGCATCATGTCGAGCACGACTGCGTCAGGCCGGAACTCGCGCCCCGCACGGACTGCGCTCATTCCCGTGCCGGCACTCCGCACGTCCCACCCCTCATGCCGCAACACGCTCGACATGACCTCGGCAAGGTTCGGTTCGTCATCGACCACGAAGGACGCGGACGGGGGTGCCATCAGGACGGATCAGGTCCGTGGACGTGGTCTTGCTCTTTCGTTCGGTCATCACGCTCATTCTTCAAGGATGTATGCCTGGGCTCAGGACTTCCTGAGCGTTTCCTCTGAGGTTCCTCTGAGAGGCGCCAAGGGGGCAAGTCAGCCCTCCCTGACGAGCTGGAGGGCAAGGGCCGGGCAGTCCGTCACGGCACGGCGGGCCAGCTTGCGGAGCTCTCCGGGGACCGGTTCGCCAGAAAGGACGGGATAGCCCCACTCGTCGAGGGTGATCTGCTCCGGGAGCAGCTCTGCGCACAGGCCGTGGCCCGAGCACAGGATCGGGTTGACCCGTAGTTGCTCGTTCATCGCTCAGCTCCAGTCTTCCTCGTATGCCGGTGAGCCGGCAGGGATGGGCAGGAACGGCTCGTTGGTGGTTGCGCTGCATCGGCCGGCTTCGTGCAGGGCGACCTCGTCGGCAAAGACGGACAACGCGCTGCGCAGGAAGCGCACGGTGCCGTCGGGGTGGTGGCAGGCGCCGCGGCGCTCGACCAGACCGGACCAACGCTGCAGGTCCTCCCGTGTCGAGGGCGTGGAGCCGTGGTGGGCGAGCTGGGAGAAGGTGGCCGCGATGCGGGGGAGGCCGTTCAGGCAGGGGCCACACTGACCGGCGGACTCGGCGGCCAGGTAGCTGACAACCCGGGCCGACTCGACGAGGCCGCAACGGTTTGTCGGCAGTGCCGCCAGCACGCCAGCGCCGACGGCCGCGCCGAGCGGGCGCAGGTCGGCGTTGCTGAGAGCGACGTGCCCGGCTTGCTCGGGGGTGAGCCACGCACCGTGGTACCCGCCCACCAGGACCGCCTGCGCCGGATGCTCAGCGAGCCCCAGCAGGTTGGCCATCGGGGTGCCGATCGCCGTTTCCATGACCCCGCCGCTGCCGTCGGCCAACCGCACGGTGGTGAGCATGCTGCCGGGCTCCGCATCGGTGCCGACGGCTCGGAACCAGGCCGGGCCGTATCGCGAGATCAGCGACAGCTGGGCAAGAGTCTCGACGTTCTGGACCAGCGTCGGTGCCCCATGGACGCCGCGCTCGAAGATCCGAGGTGGAGTGAAGCGGGGCAGGGCCGAGCCGCCCTCGACCCGGCTGGCCAGGGCCGACTCCTCACCAGCGAGGAATCGTGGGGGGCGCTGACCAGGCCGACCGAGATGCGGTCGAGGCCGGCGGTGGCCCGATCCGCGAGCGCCGAGGAAAGGTGCTCCAACAGCTTGGGCTCGCGATGGACGTAGAGGTGGACCTTGCGGGCGCCGACAGCCTCGGCCGCCAGCTGGAGTCCGTCCAGGACCAGATGCGGCGATGACCACAGCAGCGCCTTGTCCTTGTCGCTTGCGGGCTCGCCCTCGGCGCCGTTGCCCACGACGACCGGTGCGCCCTTCTGACTGGCGACGGCGGTGAGCTTTCGGTGGGTCGGAAACGCTGCTCCGCCCCGCCCGGTCAGGCCGGCGGACTCGATCGTGTGGATCAGCATCCCCGGGCCGCCACGATAGGGCGTGGGGCCATGCGTCCGCAGGTGCAGATCGAGCTCCATCGGCTGGCCGGTTGTGGGGAGCAGTCGGGGTAGTGAGCCGGCACCGGTTTGGGAACGGCCGGTGGCTTCTCGTACGGCCGTGGTCATCGCAGGCTCGCTGTTCTCTCGGCCCGAGCAATCAGCTGGGGCACGCGTCGTGGGCGGGGTATGGCGCCGGATGCGTCGATGACCCGGTAGCCGACGGCGGTGGCCACGGCGAAGACCGAAGCCACCGTGAGGCCGAGCAACCAGCCGGAGCGCAGGTCCTTGCTCGCACCCATGCTGTGGAGGACGGTGACGGGGTAGGAGGCATACGAGAGCCAGTGCACAGCCCGCCATACAGATGGCTTGATCCGGGCTCGGAGAAGGCTCGTGACGATGACCGCGGCAACCAGGTCCACCGCCACTGTGCCGAGCCCGATCCAGAAGCGTTCGTAGCCAGATATGAACGGCACGACCGTTGAGAGCCACGGGATGTGCACGTATCCGTCCGCGATTGCGGTGACGATGTGTATGCCGAGGAACGCCACCGTGAGCAGGGACAGGCTGCGGTGCAAGCCGGTCACTGCGAACCGCGGGAGTCCGGGGAGATGACCCTGCCGGTTGACCACGATGCCCAGGACCGCCACCACCGAGAGCAGGATGAGGGAGATGACGCCCGTGGCGCGGCTGGCGTACCAGAGTGCTGTGCCGGAGATCATCGCGTGCCGTCCTTCGGCCAACCCGCGACCGTCGTCACTGACCCGTCAACGGCGACCAGTCGAGCGGGCAACCCCAGCTGGGCCAGCCAACCGGGGGCGCGCTCGCCGCGGATGATGGCGGCGGTGCTGGCAATGTTGGCGTCCAGTGCCGAGCCCGCTACGACGGAGACTGTTCGCCAGTCGCTGTCCGCAGGACGGCCGGTCCGCGGGTCGAGGATGTGATGCATCAGGTCGCCGCCGCGCTGCCACCTGCGTGCGCTGGTGCTGGAC
The DNA here is from genome assembly GCA_036569625.1 of Dermatophilaceae bacterium. Taxonomy (GTDB): domain Bacteria; phylum Actinomycetota; class Actinomycetes; order Actinomycetales; family Dermatophilaceae; genus UBA4719. Next base: position 9,343 of record DATCQG010000048.1, read on the forward strand.
GTGGCCAGCCCACCTGCGCGGATGGCGATGACACCTGTCGGTCCTTCGGTTGGCGTGCCGGGATCACCGGTGATGTCCTGGACCCGGATCGGCCATCCATCGGCTGGCCCGGGACCTGCAACGGCGATGTCGCCGCCGAGGCTGACCAGTACGCCACAACCCAGCACCTGCGTGATCCGATCGGCCGACCGGTCGGCAGCCCAGGCCTTGGCCGTCGCCCCGAGGTCCAGGCGCACACCAGCTGGGAGTATGACCAGGCCAGACGTCTCGTCGAGCTCGATCTGCCGCCATTGCGGGACGTGGCGCACGGTGACCCGGAGCGCCCCGCCGCGTGCTGGAACCGAGCCGAAGTCGCGGTCATAGCCGAGCGACTCCATCGCTCGCCCGAGTGTGGGATCCAGGTCGCCGCCGGTGAGCTGTGCTCCACGCAGTGCCGCGCTGATCGCGCCGCCCAGCAGCGGGCTGACGGTGGTCGGCTGACCGGCGCTCGCCTCGAGCCGGATCAGCTCCGAGTCGGCGCGGAAACGGCTGCACGCTGCGTCAAGGGCAGCCAGGTCATCCATCAGGATCGCTCGCGCGGACCCAAGCTTGGTCGGGTCGGTGACGACGATGCGGATCGAGGTTCCGATGGCGCTCCAGGTGCTCGAGCGAGGATCCGTGCGCGTTGCTCGTGGCAGCGTCGAGGTCGTGCTCATCAGGACGCCCCGGAGGTGGCGACCGGGGGAATGTTCGTGGTGGTCGGGGCCGTGCCGGACTGAAGCTGGGTCTGAGCTTGGGTCTGGGGCTGAACCTGAGAGGTCGAGCCGTCATCGCCGGAGCTGCTTGATGTCGAGCCGTCATCACCTGTGGCCGTCGAACCCGATGTCTGGGTCGAGGCGCCGGCGCTCTTCAATGCGCTCACAACCGTCGAGCCGGGAAGGCTGGTGGCGATCGCGACGGCACCGACAAGACCGGCTGCTCCGGCGCCGAGGGTGAGGGCCGAGATGCGGGCGAGCCCTTTGTTGCGGTCAAGTCGCCGGTCCGAACCTGACGTGGGTGAGCCGTTCACGATGTGCTCCGATCCTGCACGGGAGGTGCGTTGGGGGTACTGGGCTTGTGGTGGTTCATGCGTTCACCTTCGAGCCCTTGCCTGTGCCGGATGTGGGTGCTTCCTCTGAATTGCCTCTGCGGTCCAGGTTGGCCAAGGGGCTCAATCCCATAGCGGCTAGCCACGCAACTCAGAAGGAAATCCCAGTTTCGCCCGGCAGCGTCTCCTGCATGGACCTGCCACTTCGGTGGGCATCGACGAAGGAGAACCAGATGTTTGACAACGAGCCGAACAGAGTGAGTCAGCGCCGCAAGCGACTGATAGGAGCCGCGAGCCTGCTGCTGGCGGGCGGAGTTGCGGGCGGGGCACTTGCCGCGACGAGCTCGGCCTCGGCGGCGGACAGCACGGCGTCAACCGTCGCCGCGCCGGCTGCAACAGGGCCGGGGCGCCCAGCCGACACCGCCACGCCTGTGCGCGCTGGAGAGAAGGCGCTGACCGATACCGACCTGGCGACCGCGAAGGCAGCTGCGCTCAAGGCCGTACCCGGCGGCACCGTCTACCGGGTCGAGACCGATGCAGACGGAGCCACGTACGAGGCGCACATGACCAAGGCCGACGGCACCCACGTCACCGTCAAGTTCGACAAGAGCTTCGGCGTGACGGCCATCCAGAACGGCATGGGCGCCGGCGGCCCGGATGGTCACCCCGGCGGTCCCGCCGGTGGTGCCACGTCGAGCCCGAGCGGAGCTGGCATCTGATCGGCCGCCGGCCGGGCTGAACGCCCGGACGCGAGCCTTTCCCTCATGGATCAGCGGCCGCGTGCAGGGGATCCTCCTTTGCGCGCGGCCGTTGGGCTGCCGTCAGGCAGCAGAGTCGTTGTCGGTCTTGCCGGCTGTTGCAGGTGTACCGCCCGAGGGTGGGACGAGCTGCGCGTGGATCTGGGTGGTCAGCTGATGGATGAGCCTGGTCAGATCGGTGTTGTTGTGCAGCTCCTGCTCGCTCGCGACGAAGTCGTGGTCTGCCTTGGCCTGCTGGAAGGCGGCCTGTCTGTTCTGCCCGATCATCACGAAGGTCGAGAGGAAGATTGCCTCGAGCGAGACGATGAGCGTCAGCGTCGGCCATGGGCTCTTCTCGAGCACGAGCATCCACAGCGCGAAGACGGCCGCGTGCAGGTACACGAAGTTCATCGAGCCCGCGAAGGCCGTGATCTTGTCGGCTACGCGCAGCTGGACCTTCGCCGATCTCCGTTCGGCCTCGGCCAGCAGGGCCGGGTGATGTGGCTTGGTGCGCTGGGTGATGGTCATGTCCAAGGTCCTCTCGTCGCGTATTACCTCGCTGACGTTGCACGCTCTCACGGACTCCACCGGTCCCGCTCGCCATCGGCAGGTATTTTCGGGCTCTCTTTCTCACACGAGTCCGCGCTCGATGGCCGCGATCAGCTGCGGACGCAGCTCGGGGGCGCGGATCACCGCGTCTACCGAGCCGACCTCAACGGCCCGCTCGATGCTGTGGACGCCGTCGAACTCGGCGGCGACCTCTCCGAGCTTCTCGGATCTGACGGCGGAGCGCAGCTGGGTCAGATCGGTGACCAGGGATGCCCGCTCCGCGCCATCCGCGTTGGACACCCGAGTCTCCAGCTCGGTGATACGCGCGTCGGATGCCGCGCGCGAGTCCACCTGGCCGGCGAAGACGACGGCCGCAGCCGGTGCGCCACCGATGACCGACGCGAACGAGCCTTCGACGGCAAGTACCGTCATCGCTGCGTTGAGTGCCTTGGAGAAGACCACGAAGGCACCGCCGTGGTAGCGGGACACGACGCAGAACACGATCGGGCCCGCGAAGTTCACGATCGCCCGGCCGATCTCGGCGCCGTACTCCAGCTGGAGGTGTCGCATCGAGTCCGGCGATCCGTCGAACCCCGACAGGTTGGCCAGGACCACCACCGGCCGGTTCCCGCTCGCTGCGTTGATCGCGCGGGCGGTCTTCTTCGACGAGCCGGGGAACAGTGTCCCCGCCGTCCAGATGTCGGGGCCATCGCTGGGCGGGAACCCGGGCCGCGGCTGTGGCCTGGACTCGATCCCGATCAGGGATATCGGCCAGCCGCCGAGGTGCGCGTCGAAGATGACGGAGGTCTCGCCGCCGGCCATGCCGGCCCAGCGCTCGAGCACCTCGTGGTCCTGATCGGCGACTGAGTGCATGAGTGTGCGGATGTCGAAGGGCTTCTTTCGGTCGGGGTTGGTGGCCGACGAGAAGATGTCGCCAACAGTGCGGAACTCGCTGTCGGCCACGTGGTGCGGATAGACGCACACGTCCCGATCGACCGGGTCGCTGGAAGCCGCCCGCCTGGGCGCGACCTCGCCCGGTACGACATAGGTGTGGTCGTAGTGAGCCAGGAGCACCTCGCAGGCTCCGGCAAGGTCTGGCGCCCAGTACTGCGCCTGGCCGTTCGGGCCCATGACGCGGTCGTAGCCGCCGATGCCGAAGTTGTCCTCGGCCGAGACCCCGCCCGAGAAGTCGAGCGACTGCTTGCCGGTCAGCACCATGGCGCTCTCCGGCGTCATCACGAGGATTCCCTTGGTGTGCATCAACATCGTGGCTTCGGCGTTCCAGTACGGCTGCGCCCCGACGTTGATCCCGGCCACGACGATGTTGATCTCGCCACCATCCTGGGTGAAGGTCACGATGCGTCGCAGCGCCCGCGCCACCCAGTCCATGTTCTCAGTGCCGGAGTCCATCGAGATCCGAGCGCCAGCCGACAGGGCGAACCATTCGACGGGTACGCCCAGCTCTTCAGCCAGGTCGAGGGCAGCGATCACTCGTGCGCACTCGGCCTCCGCCACCGCGCCCAGCGCGCGAGTGGGGTCACCCAGCAGGACAACCCTGGTGACGCCCTCGGGGTGGCGCACCGTCAGCGTCTGCGCCAGCCCGACCACGAGCCCGGCGTGGTTCCCTCCGGGCGGACGCTGAACCGGCACCAGGGTGCCACCGTCGTCCAGGTCGTGCTCGACAAAGCTTCCGTAGGGCCCGCTGATCAGGCTCACCAGCTCGTAGGGGTAGACCGTGCCGCGCCGCCGCGAGCGCAGCACCTTCTGCGCGTAGTCGTCCAGCGGCCGCAAGCGTTCGGTCGGCGGGCCAGTGACCGCGGTGACGACGCCGGCCCCCGGCTGGTAGGAGAACCGGACCGCGGCATCATGCACCCGACCATCGGTCGCCGCGATGCGGCCCTGGGCCAGGACTTCCTCCACACCGGCGCCCGAGGTCAGGGGTGCGATGGTGCGTTGCAGCGCGGTGAGCTCATCGAGGGGCGCGGCGATCACCGGCCAGATGTGCAGGAACACGTGGTTCATGTCGAGCCGAGACCCTGCCGCTCCGCGCGCGCTGCGCTCGCGCCGGATCGCCTCGAGACAGCTGGCGACGGCGCGCTCAGCGTGGGGCAGCGAAGTCACATGCCCCTCGGCGTCCCGGACGATCGCCAGCTCGCGAATTTGCGCGAGGGCAACGAGGCGCTGGTCGGCCGCGTTACCGGGAGCGACGCAGTGGTAGAGCAGCACATCCTCTGGCGCGTCGAGGCGGGTGACGTCGAAGTCACGCAACCGCCACAGGTTGAGGCGGCGGCCGACCATCGGGTGGACGCCGCGCACCAGGTTGTCCTCGACCACGCCGTCAGGCCCCGGGCGGAACGTGAAGTACGACACGGGGTCGTCGCCCCCGGGACAGACCGCGACAGCGGTACGCCGCACCCGCGCCGCGAAGGGCAGTGTCCTCAGAACCTGTTGCAGCGTGTCCGAGACCTCGGTCACCGAGTCCGGGACGCCGGGCCAGGACAGGTACAGGTCAACGACGACCGCCTCCTGGTCGTCCGACCTGGCGCCCAGCTGGGTGTCGATCGCAGCAACCAGGTCGGATGACGGGTCCAGCTCTGACCACGCGGCGATGGTCGTGACCAGATGCCTCCGTTGCTCGTCCAGGGTGTAGTCCGCGACGACGAAGGGCCGCCCGGCCGCAGTCAGCTGGCGAAGGTTGTGCAGCTCGTGCTCGCGGTAGTGCCGGCGAACGAGCACCTCGAGCATCGGCTCCTGCTCGGGCAGCTCGTGCTCGATGCGCTTGGCCAGGAACCGCACGATCTGCTCGGGTATCGCGGCCAGCGCATCAAGCCGGGTGGCGTAGTCGGCCGACTCCGGATTGTCGGACAGGTAGTTGAGCTCCGCGCCCACGCCGGCCAGCACGGCTTGGCGCTCGGCGTCGACCACCGGTTGGTCGAACCAGCGAAACCGTGCGCTGCGAGCCAGGTCGCCCACCATCGGGTGGCGCAGCTGGGTCGCCAGGACAAGCCGGTCCAGCACCTCGTGCGCCCGGTCCGCGATGTCACCGACAGGCGGTGGCTCGATCATCCACTGCTGCAGGAGGGTTGTGACGACGACCAGATCGGACGCCGCCCGCTGGGCCAGGAAGATCCGGAAGACCGCTTCCTCGAGCGCTGGGGTGCGCTCTAGGTCACTGACGTCGTAGAGCGCGAGGGTGCGGGCGAGGCGCCGGCGGAAGCCCTCGGGGAGGTGCTCACGGTCGACGTCCAGGCTGTGCAGATAGGCATGGAAATGCTCGCGCGGACTGTGAACCCGCTCGTCGTCCGCCTCTTCGTCGGCTGGGCGGTTTCGGGCCAGCTCGGCCAGATCGGCGAAGGCGCCGAAGACCTCGATCTCATGGCCCAGCGGTATCTCGCCGGTCGCGACCAGCTCGGCGCGGGCCCGCTGGTAGTCGGCGAGGGTTCGCGCGGCGTCCCCGGGCGCGAAGTCGAACCCGAGCAGCAGGCTGCGCAGGTCGTCTAGGCTGCGGGCGCTGCGTGTGGCGGCCGTCGTCTCGGGCGGCTCTGGCAGGTCCAGGAGCTGGAGCGGGGTGGTGGCGCCAGCCGACCCGGACTCACCGCTCTCGTCCTCGGCGATCGGTTCCAGCCGGACGACTGGAGTGCCTGTCTCGACCTGACCCCCAGTACTGACGAGTACTTCGCGCACTCGTGCGGCGAACGGAGCATGCAGGACGGTCTCCATCTTCATGGACTCCAGGACTAGCACGGGCGCGCCCACCTCGACGAGGTCACCAACGGCAACGGGCACGGCCACCACGAGCGCCGGCGCCGGCGAGCGCATCACGCCGCCTTCATCGCGGCTGATGCGATGGGTCGTGGAGTTGACTTCGACCAGGTGGACCGGGCCGTGGGTCGCGCTGACGAGCCGGAACCGTTGGTCCCCGATGACCAGGCGGCCAACGTAGTCGTCGAACTTCTCCAGGTCGGCGTCCACCTGGCGGTCCTGTTGAGCAGCGCTGAACCCAACCCGGAAGCGGGTAGGGCCAACCTGCGCGACCGTGACCCGGTGCGAGGCGCCGCGCAGCTTCAGGTCGATGGCGCGCCCGACCTCGTGCCGTGCCTGTGGCCGGCCTCCATGAGCCGTGGCGAGGAAGTGCAACCGCTCGGCCTGCTCCTGCTCCTCGTAGGCCTCGATCGCGGCGGCCACCAGAGCGACTCCGGCGTACCGTTCGGGTTGCAGTCGACCTTGGCCGCGGACCCGGTCGATCCACCCGGTGTCGGCGCTGCCGTCGATGATCTCGGGCTGGTCGAGCAGATCGAGCAGGAAGCTCTTGTTGGTCGTGCCGCCCTCGATGAGGACCGTGGTGTCGGCCAGGGCCCGCCTCAGGCGGGAGTAAGCCTCCGCGCGGGTGCGCCCGTGGGCGATGACCTTGGCGATCATCGAGTCGAAGTCCGCCGGAATCAGGTCACCCTGGCTCACGCCCGTGTCCACCCGGATGCCCGGGCCGGACGGCAGGTTGAGCAGCGCTATGCGGCCGGGCGACGGCGCGAAGTCGCGGTCCGGGTCCTCGGCGTTGAGCCGCGCCTCGACGGCGTGTCCGGCCTCCTTCGGACGCTCGCCCTCGAGCCGGCCCCCGGAAGCGACGTGCAGCTGAGCCTTGACAAGGTCGAAGCCCGTGGTCAGCTCGGTGATGGGGTGCTCGACCTGCAGCCGGGTGTTCACCTCGAGGAAGGCAAAGGTGCGTTCACCCGGGTGGTACAGGAACTCGACGGTTGCGGCGCCGCAGTAGTCAACGGCCAGGGCCAGCCGCTCAGCCGATGCCTTGAGGTCGCTCACCTGCTCCAAATCCAGAACCGGCGAAGCCGACTCTTCGATGACCTTCTGGTTGCGCCGCTGCGCCGAACAGTCGCGTACGCCGAGCGCCCAGGCCGTTCCCTGGCCATCGGCAATGACCTGCACCTCGACGTGACGTGCACCTGTGACGAGGCGCTCGAGAAACACCACGCCGCTGCCGAAGGCACGCTCCGCCTCGTCGCGGGTTCGGTCGAATGCGTCGGTCAGGTCATCATCGGAGGTGACCACCCGTATGCCGCGTCCGCCGCCACCAGCGGTCGCCTTGAGCATCAATGGGTATCCGATCGACCGGGCCGCGGCGTGGGCGGCTTCGATGTCGTCGACGGCACCGCGGCTCCACGGTGCGACCGGCACACCGACCTCCTCGGCCAGAAGCTTCGATCCGATCTTGTCGCCCAGTCGTCGCATTGCGCCCGCGCTCGGGCCGATGAACGTGACGCCTATCCGGTCGCACATCACGGCGAAGCCAGGGTCCTCGGCGACGAAGCCCCAGCCGACCCAGGCGGCATCCGAACCCGTTTGTTTCAAGGCGCGTTCGAGGAGCGCAAGGTCGAGGTAGGGACGACCCGATGCCGGTCCAAGGGCGTAGGCGGTGTCCGCCTCCCGCACGAACATGGCGGATCTCTCACCATCGGTGTGCAACGCAACGGTCTCGATCTGGGTCCCGCCCTGCGCGTTGAGCTCGCGGACGGCATGGATCAGCCGCATCGCGGCCTCTCCCCGGTTGACGATCGCGATGCGGTTGATCATGTGAGGGGGCTCCCTTTGCTCGGCGGACACCCTGACCCTAGAGGTCAGCGTCCGCTTCCCGCAGGATCGGTCGAGCACCATCCATGCGTGCTAGACATACCAAGCATATGGTGTGTATGTTGTGCGTGCGCCGCAGTTACCGCGCACCTTCCACCACTTCAAGGAGATCACCCATGGCAACGACGAACAGCAAGACCACGACCACGACCGATATGCCCGCCCACGCGCAGAAGATCCGCGAGCAGCTCGTTTCCACCATCCGTCAGGGTCAGCAGCTTTCCGTCGACGGTGCCCAGACCTGGGCCAAGGCCGTGGCGTCGCTTCCCGCCGTCGAGCTCCCCGCCGTTGCTGGCGTTCCCGCCATGCCGGGCATGGACGCCGTGACCACGTACGCGTTCGACCTCGCGACCGACCTGCTCACGGCTCAGCGCGATTTCGCGTTGCAGCTGTCGAGTGCCTTCGTTCCCCAGAAGTCGGTCTGACCGGACCTCGATCTCGCTCTGTCCGCGGGAAGCGGTTCAGCGCATGACAGAGGAAAGCCCCCCAGCGCGGGCTGGGGGGCTTTCGACGAGGAACGCGGTTCTCGGTCGCTCTCGCGGATTATCCGAATGCCAGCTGGACGTCATCCGCTGAGGGCTTGAGGACCGGTGACCCGCTGGCGGTGAGGGCTGGCTCGTCGTTTGCGTCCGTGTCGCCCTCGATCGCCACGACCGATGGATCGATGCGCATCACGCAGTAGCCGGCCACGGCACCAGCACCGAAGCCTGGCGCGAAGATTCGAGTCGGTTCCTTGATGACGCCGTCGCGTACCGCGTCGTGGATGGCCAGCGGGATGCTCGCCGCGGAGGCGTTGCCTACCGACTCGATGTTGAAGTAAAGGCTGTCGGAAGTCAGCCCTGCCTGCAGGGCAAGGTTGGTCACCATCGGTTTGTTGGCCTGGTGGGGCACGATGAGGTCGATGCTCGCCAGGAGCGAGCTCTTCACACCATCGGGGTCCGGGAGCACCTTGAGCTCGCCAATCATCTGCTCGAGGTATCGGCCGGCCAAGGCCTTGACGTCCGGACCGTACACGGTGATGTTGTTGTCGAAAGCCGGGTTGGGCCAGATGATCGAGTTCACCTGGCTCGCTGGGCCGCTCGCGTAGGTCTGCATGAACTCGATGTCAGGAGCCTCACCTTCCGGCGCGACCCCGATCACGAAGGCAGCCGCACCGTCACCGAAGATCATGCGGGACGGGCGAACGTTGCCGATCTTGTCCGAGAACTTCTCGACGCACACGACGAGCACAGGGCGCCGGACCTCCTGGAGGATCCGTGTCGCATCGGAAAGGCCGTAGGACATCCCGGCACACGCGGCGATGATGTCGCAGGATGCGTGCGTCTGGAAGATTCCCAGCTGGCCGGAGATCCAGGTAGCAACGGAGGGGATGATCCGGGTGCTTGTGCAGGTGCAGACCAGGACCGCGCCGATGTCCTCCGGCCCGCGGCCCGAGTGGGCCAGAGCAGACTTAGCGGCTTCGAGCGCGATCTCCTCCATGCTTCGCGAGGTGTAGCGCCGTTGCTGGATGCCCGTCTTGTCAAAGATCTCGTCCGCCGTCATCGGCGACCAGTTGTACGCCGCGTTGCGGATCAGGTCCTCGTTGCTGCAGATGACCTCACCATGGACGACGGCCAGCGCCTCGATCTTGGGCATCACCGAGAACTGGCTCCGCACGTTGACCGGCGCGTAGGGAAGCGCAGGCTTGGTCGCCTCCCTGGCCTTCGAGCCGGACGCTGGCACGCGCCCGCCCTCGAGGCGTCGCAGGAAGTGCCGCACCTCTTGGTCGCGCGGGTGAAGGACCACGACGTAGTCGTCGTCCTTCAGCTGGCCGACCTCGACAAGCTCAGCCTTGGAGCGGTCCCAGGGATACTGGTTGTGCAGCACCATCGCCCAGCGGCTCAGGGCCTCGAGCTCGGGCACCTTCTCGGAGCAGTCCATGATCTCGGTGAAGTCGTAGACCGGGAAGTCGGGGTCATAGCCGGGCAGCCGAAAGGTGAGGTTGCTCGGATCGGAGAGCATCTCGGCCACGGTGGGCTTGATCGTGGGCAGGTCGGTGGCATGGTGCCGGCGGTGCCCGAACACGTCGAAGAGCGTCGTGAAGATCCGGTCCTCCACGTCTTTGTCCCACGTTGTCGGCAGGGTCGCGTACGCGGTCTGCACAGCTGCGATCTTGCGGTCACCGTCTTCCCATGGGGTCACGATCGGCAGGAAGACGTCGGGGCGGGTGCGCGGCACGTCGGCCCAGCGCGTGGGCCGCTTCTCGTACAGGGTCGTGGCGAACCGGTTGGTCCAGAAGAGGTTCAGGGCGACGTCACGCATGAGCTCGTACCTGCTGGAGTAGGCACCGGCCTCTACGCGATGAAGGATGTCCGTGCCCGTTGGCGCTTTCGCCTCGAAGTCGCGTCTGATCACGCTGTCCAGCTGGTCAAGGGTGTTGATGACCGACAGGTCGAGCTGCGGGATGAAGTTGGAAGGAAACACAATTCGATCGTGACGGTTGACAACGAATGGTTGCATGGCAACTTCCTTTGGCAGGCTCATGGTTCTTCACGGGCTGTTCCCCCACACCGGCTGGCTCCGATGACGACGCGGGTGTGGTCGAAGAGTACGCCCGCGTCGTCATACGTGGTGAAGACCAACCTGCCCCTCTGCCAACTTGCCGTCGCCGCATCGGGCCTGCGCCATGCGGGCGGCCTGGCCTCTGAAGCCAGTCAGCCTTGCTGGGCCAGGCCGATGACCTGACCGGCCGGGTCGGCGATCAGCGCGAACGCCACTCCGGGCACCCGCGCCGGCTCCTGGACGACGCTGCCCCCCAGCCGCGTGACGTCGGCGATCGTGGCATCGATGTCCTCGACACCGACAAAGAAGGTCACCAGTGGACTTCCACCCTGAAGAGGACTGATGCCGGCCGGCAGGGCACTTGGCACGCCGCTGTCCACATAGGTGTAGCCATCGATTGCGCCCGGGGGAAACTTCCATCCGAACAGCGAGCCGAGGAAAGTGCGCGTCGCATCCGGGTCAGTGGACCGGATCTCGGCGTGGACGATGGGGTTGGACATGGTGACCTCCCGTGGTTCGCGAGGCCCCTCGGCCCCGTCTAACCACAACGACGAACAGCCGGTGCCGAAATCGACATCGAGCCCGGACTGTCTACCTGGGTGCGACAGAACGTATGCCGTGTCCCCGACAATGTGGGGGCACGGCATACGTTCATGGCTGGTCTGCTGATCACACCTTCAGCGGAACGGGATGGATCTCGTCGAAGGGGTGACCGGCCTTCGCATGAATGCGTTGGACGGCCTCGGCCGAGCTGGCCTCGGAGAGGCAGTAGACGTATCCGCTCTCCGGGTCGGCCCAAGCCTGCTTGAACTCGACGTTCTCCTCATCCTGAATGGCGAGGTCCGCGTCGTGAGCCTCCTTCAGGCCCTCGGCGGTGATGCCGACCATCCCATGGTGGACGTCCATGAACTCAGGCATTTTCATCAGCTCCTTGCTCGTCTGCGTGGATGGACCATACGACGTGCTAAGACCGGTAAACAACCCACAATTGGCGTATCCGGGATGGGTGGACGGCGTCTGTAGATTCGGATCTGTGGGACCGGCCTGTGGTGTGCCACCTCAGGATTCCGCGGCCGGATGGTCAGTACTTGATGACGACGCGGCCGTCGATCTTGCCGTGCTTCATCTCGTCGAAGACGTCGTTGATCTCACCGAGCGTGCGGGTGGCCACGGTGGGGTGGATCTCGCCGCGGGCATAGAACTCCAGGGCCTCGACCAGGTCCTGGCGGGTGCCGACGATGGAGCCGCGCACGGTGAGCCCCTTCAGGACGATCTCGAAGATCGAGGCGGGGAAGTCCCCGGCCGGCAGGCCGTTGAACACGATCGTTCCGCCGCGCCGCGACATGTGGATGGCCTGGCCGAACGCCGAGGGGTGTACGGCGGTGACCAGGACGCCGTGGGCGCCGCCGGTGACCCGCTGGACGACCTCGATCGGGTCCTCCTTGGCCGCGTTGACCAGCAGCTCGGCGCCGTGCTTCTTGGCCAGCGCCAGCTTGTCGTCGGCAATATCCACCGCGGCCACCCGCAGACCCATCGCCTTGGCGTACTGCACCGCGATGTGGCCCAGGCCGCCGATCCCGGAGATGACCACCCACTGGCCGGGGCGGGCCTCGGTCATCTTCAACCCCTTGTACACGGTCACGCCCGCGCACAGGATCGGGGCGACCTCGACCAGGTCGGCGCCCTGCGGGATGATCGCGGCGAACTTGGCGTCCACCAGCATGTACTCCCCGAAGGACCCGTCCACGCTGTAGCCGGCGTTCTGCTGGGCCTCGCACAGCGTCTCCCAGCCGATGTTGCAGTACTGGCAGTGGCCGCAGGCCGAGAACAGCCAGGCGTTGCCGACCAGCTGACCAACGCTCAGGTTGGTGACCCCCGCACCGAGGGCGACGACCTTGCCGACGCCTTCGTGGCCGGGGATGAACGGCGGGTTCGGCTTGACCGGCCAGTCGCCCTGCACGGCGTGCAGATCGGTGTGGCAGACGCCGCTGGTGATCAGCTTGACCAGGGCCTGTCCGGGGGCCGGCGTCGGCACCGGAACTCCCTCGATGATCAGGTCCTCGCCGAACTCCTTGACTACAGCTGCTTGCAT
>DATCQG010000049.1:0-14167 GCA_036569625.1 Dermatophilaceae bacterium
GTATCGATGGCGGTCTACGGGTCCGGACCCGCGGCCTGACCTGCCCACGCTGATTGATCTACCCAGCCTGACCGGTCACTCAGGCGTTGGCGCGTTCTGCCACAGACCCATGAGATTGCCCTCGGGGTCGTTGAAGTACGCGGAAAAGCCCATCTGCCCGACCGCCTGGCGCGGTGTCACCGTCTTGCCCCCATGTTCCTCGATGGTGGCCAGCGTCGCGTCGATGTCTTCGACATCCACGGTGATGATCGGGCCTTGCGAGGGTTCGGAACGCTGCATCATGCCACCGCCGATGTATCCGGACTCCGAAGGCCCCTGGTCGCCCATCGGCCCCGTGCCGACCATGGTGTAGCCCATCTCGGGCATGGCCGTGACGCTCCATCCAAACGTGCTCTGGTAGAACGCACGGGCCCGGTCACCGTCATCGAAGGGGATCTCGAAGTGCACCACGCGACCGCTCATGACGGTCACCTCCGTCTGCTCTTGTATGTCGGCACGGCAGTCCCGCCCCGTAAGGTCAGCCTAAGTCCGGGTCGTCCGGCTGACCAGAGGAGTCATGACCTTCGGGATCTGGGTCATCACCATCGGCCCCGGAGGCCTCCTGCTCCTCGCGGTAGGCCATCCGCCGCATGCGGGCGTTCATGTTGCGCATGAGGAGGTACAGCGCCACGGCGAGTAGGAAGAACGACAGAAACCCCCCCAGCCCAGCGGTGACGGCAACGCTCTCGGGATCCATCAGGCCTCTCTCCGTCCGTCATACACGATGTGAAGATCGCCAGATGTCGCCAGCGCACTCGCCTGCTCCGGCGTGCCGACACCGGCGAACAGGTCGGACTCCACCGGCTCGACCGGCACGTACGACAAACCCGCCTCGAAGTCCTCGGTCGGCCAGAGGTCCTTCTGCATCTGCAAGGGCATCCTGAACCACGCGCCATCAGGGTCGACCTGGGTGGCGTGGGCCAGAAGCGCCTGGTCGCGCACCTCGAAGTAGTCGGCGCACGCCACCTTGGTCGTGATGGTTCGATCGGCGCGATCCTCCCAGCGCGAGATCCATTCCCCGAAGGGGGACTCGATCCCCGCGGCCTCCATGGCGTTGTGATACGCGAGGATCCGCCCCTTGGTCAGCGTCTGGTTGTAGTAGATCTTCAGAGGCTGCCACGCCGGACCCGCATGCTCGTATGCCGTCCGGTCACCGGCAGCACCAAAGGCAGACATCGACACCGTGTGACACATGATGTGGTCCGGGTGGGGGTACCCGCCCAGCTCGTCGTAGGTCGTCATCACGTGCGGCTTGAAGTCCCTGATCACCCGAACCAGCGCCTCGGTCGTCACCTCGATCGGCTCGAGCGCAAAACACCCATCGGGCAACGGCGGCAACGGATCACCTTCCGGGAGACCCGAGTCCTGGAAGCCCAGCCAGGTATGCCGCACACCGAGGATCTGCACGGCCTCGGCCATCTCGCGACGGCGCACCTCGGGCAGGTCGCGCAAGATCTCGGGATCGTGCATGAGCTTGGGGTTCAGGACGTCGCCGCGCTCGCCACCGGTGCATGACACCACTAGCACATCAACACCGGCAGCCACATACATGGCCATCGTGGCCGCGCCCTTGCTCGACTCGTCGTCAGGGTGCGCGTGCACCGCCATCAGTCGAAGTCTCTGGTCCACCTGTGCTCCCGCTCGACGTCATGCCGGACAATGGCCTCAGCCGCATCCTCTCACTCGAAGACGCCGATCCCGGAAGGTCTCGCCCCGTGCCGATTCCCCGTCCCGCCCCAGGCACCACCACGTGGTGGGTCGTCGGCACCGTCGGCATACTGCTCGGGGTCGCCATGGCCGTGTGGCTCGGGCTGGCGAGCACGCTCGGCAAGCCGAGCTGGACCGACATGGGATATCGGGTCATCGATGACCGGACCGTCGACGTGACCTACCAGATAAGCCGCCCGAACGATCGCGATGTCACCTGCGTGATCCGGGCTCTGGACAAGGGTTTCGCGACCGTCGGCCTGGTGGAGGTCCACATTCCCGGCTCCGGCGCGTCAACCGTGGAACGCACGACCCGGGTCCGCACCACGACCCGAGCGGTGACCGGACTGGTGAGGTCCTGCTCGGTCGGCTGAGCACGACCACCGCCGTAGGACGAGAAGATTGGTACGCTTGACCCAACACACTGTGGGTCTGGTTTCCTGCCGATCATCAGATCGAGGGTCCGGACCCGCTTGTTTGGCTCACGGCATACCGCTGGTTCTGGCGGACCGTCGCCAAGCCCCCGCACCCAAGGAGCACAACGTGACCGACACTGCGACGCCTGCCGCGAGCTACCTGACCCAAGAGGCCTATGACCGGCTCAAGGGCGAGCTGACCCAGCTCTCCGGCGAGGGTCGCACCGAGATCGCCAAGAAGATCGAGGCCGCCCGCGACGAAGGCGACATCAAGGAGAACGGCGGCTATCACGCCGCCAAGGAGGAGCAGGGCAAGATGGAGGCCAGGATCCGTCAGCTGACCCAGCTGCTGGACAACGCCACCGTCGGACAGGCACCCCCGGACCACGGCATCGTCGAGCCCGGCATGGTGGTCACGGTCAACCTCCTCGGCGACAAGCTGACCTTCCTGCTGGGCAGCCGCGAGATCGCCGACGGTTCGGACCTTGAGGTCTACAGCGAGAAGTCACCGCTGGGCAAAGCCATCCTCGACAAGAAGGTCGGCGACTCGACCAGCTATCTGGCCCCCAACGGCAAGGAGATCGAGGTCAAGGTCCTCAACGCCAAGCCGTATGCCGGCTGATCGCCTCGCCTTGTGTGACTCCTGAAGCCGGTGGGTGAAGTCAGCGGCTGACCCGCCCGACCACCAATTTGTCGAGGATCAGCCGAAGACCACCGAGTACCCCTTGTCGTGCAGCGCCCTCAACAGCTCCTCACAGTGCGATCTGCCCTTGGCCTCGAGCTGGACCGCGATCTCGACCTCGTCCACCGGCAGGTTGGCACTCGTGCGGACGTGCTCTATCTCCAGGACGTTGGCATCAGCTTCCGCGAGATCTGCCAGCAGCCCCGCCAGCGAGCCCGGGCTGTCGGGGACGCGCACCCGAAGCTGCAGGTAGCGTCCTGCAGCGGCAAGACCGTGACGGATGATCCGCAACAGCAACAACGGGTCGATGTTGCCCCCCGACAGGACCGCGACGACCGGCCCCTCATAGGGACCCCCGCCAGCGTCGAGCAGTCGTGCGACGGTCGCCGCGCCGGCCGGCTCGACGACCATCTTGGCCCGTTCGAGCAGGAACAGCAGGGCGCGCGACAACATCTCCTCGCTGACCGTCTCGATCGAGTCGACCAGCTCCTGAACGATCGCGTATGGCACCTCACCAGGGCAGCCGACCGCGATCCCGTCGGCCATCGTGGCCATCGTGGCCAGCGGCACCGGCTTGCCGGCTGCCAGGGACGGCGGGTATGCCGCGGCCTTCTCCGCCTGCACCCCGATGACACACACGTCGGGGCGCTTGGCCTTGACGGCTGTTGCGATGCCGGCCAGCAGTCCGCCGCCACCGACGCTCACGAGGATGGTCCTGACGTCAGGGCACTGCTCAAGGATCTCGAGGCCGCAGGTCCCCGCCCCGGCCACGATGTCGGCGTGGTCGAACGGATGGATCAAGACAGCACCTGTCTCGACCTCGAACTGCTTTGCCCTCACAAGGCATTCGTCAATACTGGTGCCCAGCTGCTCGACGTGGGCGCCGTACCCTCGGGTGGCCACCAGCTTGGGGATCGGAGCACCCAACGGCATGAAGACGGTCGACGTGATACCGAGCATCTGGGCCGCCAGCGCCACGCCCTGAGCATGGTTTCCCGCACTCGCCGCGACCACGCCACGGGCCTTCTCCTGGTCGCTGAGGCGGGACATGCGCGTGTAGGCGCCGCGGATCTTGAACGAGCCAGCGCGCTGAAGGTTCTCGCACTTGAGGAACACATCAGCCCCGACACGGTCGGAGAGCGCCCTGCTGAACTCCAGAGGAGTCGGACGCACGATCCCTTTGAGCAGCTCTTGCGCAGCGAGCACGTCGTCAAGGGTCACGGGCAGCGACGGTGATGCCATGCGGGCAGGGTACCGCCGAGGCCCCTCACCGCTAAGCGAGGACCCGTTGGGCCACCTTGGCGGCCACGTCGGGGCCATAACCGTCAGCGTCCGCCAGCAGACCCGCCGCAAACAGCAGGTAGGACGAGTCGACCGTTGTGCGCGCCTCGGTCGGCAGCTTCCAGCCACCGCTGAGGTCGTTGATGACAGCCCGCAACACGTTCTGCTGGTTGGCCCTCGTGCTGTGGCGCAGCACACCACCAGAACCGATGACATGGGCCACCGTGGCCAGTGGACGGGCCGAGTCCCAGGGGCTCGAAGGTCGTGCGTGCCGCCGTACCGCGGTGAGGGCAGCCGCACGCGCGAGGGCCAGGTCGAGCTCGATCTCGCCTTCGCCGACCGGCAGGTATGCCGGGTCGCCCTCCATGCGTGCCGCCCAGGTCTGCAGCCGGGCGAGGTCGGACCCGGACACCAGATGCTCCGTCGTGGCAGCTTCTGCGACGCCGGTCGCGTTCCAGCGCATTCCGAGGTCACCTTCAACCGTTCGCGCATGCCAGAGCGGCGCGACGACGTCCTTGTGCAACACGGCATCCTCACCCTGAGGGCTGATCACCGAGTAGACGTCGGTGGTGGCTCCGCCGATGTCGAGGACAAGGACATCCCCGTCCGTCCCAGCGGCGAGTGTCTCGACCCCGCGCAGCATCGCGTCGGGGGTCGCTGCCCGAACCATGGATGCGAACTCGGGTCCCCTGGACAGTCCCTTGCCCCCGATGACGTGCCTCAGGAAGACCTGGCGAATGGCCGCCCTTGCCCCGTCGGGGTTGATCACCCCGATCTTGGGGAGCACGTTGTCGGTGAGAACGAATCGCCGGCCGGTCGACTGCAGGGCTTTCGCCACCTCGGGCCGCGTGTCGATGTTGCCGGCGACCACGATCGGAGCGCCCATCCGGGCCTTGGCCAGCCGAGAACCGTTGTGCAGCAGGACATCCGTGTTTCCTCCATCAGTGCCGCCAACCAAGAGGATGACGTCGGGACGCGCCGCCCGGAGGGTCGCCACCTGCGTGGTGGTCATAGGCCCGGCAGCAACGTGCACGACCTTCGCGCCGGCACTCAGCCCGACCCTGTGGCCCGCTTCGGCTGTGACCGAGCGTTCGTAGCCCACCACGGCCAACCGGAGGCCACCGCCGGCACTGGAGCAGGCGAGTACGTCATCAACGCTCGGAAAACCTTCAGTGGCAAGGGTTTCGCGAATCAGGTTGTAGCCGTCGAGGATATCGGAGTCAACGGTGGTCGGCACGGACGCACCGGCCAGCAACCGGCCATCCGTGGGGTCGATCAGGACTGCCTTGGTGAACGTCGACCCGAAGTCGACGCACAGCACCTGACTCAACCGGCGGACTTGGTCAGGGCACGGTCGAGGTCGTCGATGAGGTCGTGGACATCCTCGATACCGGTCGACAGACGCACCAGGTCGGCGGGAACCTCCAGAGCGGTCCCGCGGACTGATGCATGCGTCATCCGCGCGGGGTGCTCGATAAGGGACTCAACTCCACCAAGCGACTCCCCCAGGGTCCAGATCTCGGTGGCGCCGCAGAGGTCGACCGCCTGCTGCTCGCCCCCTTTGACCTGGAAGGAGACCATCCCGCCATACCGCTTCATCTGCCGGGTCGCGACGTCGTGGCCGGGGTGGCCCGGCAGTCCCGGGTAGTGAACAGCACTGACGGCGCTGTGTCCCTGGAGGAACTCGACGACTTTCTCGGCGTTGTCGCAGTGGCGCTCCATGCGCACGCCCAGAGTCTTGAGACCTCGCAGCACGAGCCACGCGTCGAACGGGCCGGCGATCGCCCCCATGGAGTTCTGGTGGAAGGCGATGCGCTCCTCGGCATCCTCCAGGCCAGCAACCGCAATGGTGCTCGCGGTCACGACCGCACCGCCGACGACGTCGCTGTGGCCGCCGCAGTACTTCGTGGTCGAGTGCATGACGATGTCGGCGCCCAACGCCAGCGGCTGCTGGAGGTAGGGCGTGGCGAAGGTGTTGTCGACCGCGAGGATGGCACCGGCCTCGTGAGCCACAACCGAAAGGGCGGCGATGTCGGCGATACCCAGCAAGGGGTTGGTCGGCGTCTCGACCCAGACGATCTTGGTCCGTCCCGGCCGGATGGCGGCACGTACAGCCTCGACGTCGGAGATCCTGGCGATCGTGTGCTCCACCCCCCACGGCAGGGCGACCTTGTTCACCAGGCGGTAGGTCCCGCCGTAGGCATCGGTCGGGACGACCATGTGGTCACCAGGCTTGAGCAGCGAGCGAATCACGGTGTCCTGCCCCGCCAGACCGGAGGCGAAGGCAAAGCCCCGGCCGCCGCGCTCGAGCGCAGCAAGGCAGCTCTCCAGAGCAGTACGCGTCGGGTTGGCCGAACGGGAGTACTCATAGCCCGCGCGCAGCCCACCCACCCCGTCCTGCTTATAGGTCGAGACCTGGTAGATCGCCGGCACGACAGCGCCGGTCGTGGGGTCCGGCTCCTGTCCAGCATGGATGGCCCGAGTGTTGAACCCTGCATCGTGGCGGGGGTTCTGGATGTTCGCGGGTGGCATGTCGCCAAGGCTACGCGAGCCGTCGATCACCCGAAGCGCAGCCGCGACCTGCTTGACCGTTGTCAGCCAGGATTGGGCGGTGGCAGTGCCACACAGCCACAGGACGCCCGCAGGACGATCTGGGAAGGCAGAACTTGGGGGGCGCCCGCAAGCTGCTGATACGCGACCATGGCGTGCAGCCGTGTGGCGGCGACACGGGCGAGGTCACGGATCGGCTGGCGCACGGTGGTCAGCCCCGGGGAGATGTAGCGGGCGGCCGGCACGTCGTCCCAGCCCACGACGGCCAGGTCATCGGGCACGCGAACACCGTTGTCCTGCAGGCGTCTGATGATGGCCAGCGCGAGCTCGTCATTGGCACAGACGAGTCCGTCGAGCTTGACGCGTCGCCGCAGGATCTCCTCCGCGACCTGTACTCCCGCACCTTCGACCAGAGGCACTCGCAACGGCGGACGGCGGATGGCGATGTCCGCAGCCACATGCGCCCTCCGGAATCCGGCGTAGCGCTCGGCCACGTCCGGAGAAGAGTCCGGATCACCGACGAAGACAAGATGGGAGCGGCCGTGCTCGAGGAGATGAGCCGTCAGGATGGCAGCGTTCTCGAGGTTCTCGGCGCGCACCGAGTTGCAGCCGGACACATCCGGCCTCGCGAGCAGCACGACAGGTAACGCACGGGACAAGGAATGTGCCATGGAGTCCGGCACCGTGTTGGGTCCTATGACCAAGCCGTCGACGCGCTTGGCGAGGTCACGAACCGCCTCGGAGGCATCAGACCGATGCCGGAATGCGACGAGGACGAGGCTCTGGCCCAGATCTGCCGCCACGGACTGGTGGCCCAGGACGAGCTCGGAGAAGTAGGAACCCGTGAGATCAGCCAGCACCAGCCCGTGTGCGTCGCGCCGCTCGGAGACGCGAGCCCGCGACCGATCGGGCGGCTGGTACCGGAGCGCACGCGCGGCCGCGATGACCTTGGCCCGGGTCGCATCGGAGGCCGTGGCGCTGCCCTGCAGCACCCGGGAGACGGTGGCGGTGGAAACTCCGGCCTTGCGCGCAACAGAGTGGATGGTCACCGCTACAGCTGTCTCACCACTCTTGCCCATGCCTGCCTTCCCGGACCTCCCAAGCCTGGGGGCCCGACGTTGCCTGAACCGATCCTGACAGACCCGGGACAGATCGCCGACAGGGCACACCGGCGGACCCCAGATCGGTCGAGATGTGTAAAACTTGAACGATGTTTGGATCCGAGAAGAACACGATGACCACCGCTGAGCGAGCCCTTCCCGGCCGCAGCACGCCTCTACCCGATATCCCCGACCGGCATGTGGTGCTGGGCACCTTGATGCACGGTCCCTGGCCGGCCGGCACCGAGGTCCTGTATGTCGCGATGGGTTGTTTCTGGGGTGCCGAGCGCATCTTCTGGACCCAGCCCGGGGTGATCACCACCGCGGTCGGGTACATGGGCGGCTACACCCCCAATGCGACATACGAGGAGGTGTGCAGCGGCCGCACCGGGCACGCCGAGGCAGTGCTCATCGCGTATGACGCCTCGCTCACCTCCCCCGAGCTGTTGCTCAAGGAGTTCTGGGAGAACCATGACCCGACGCAGGGCTTCCGTCAGGGCAACGACCGCGGGTCGCAGTACCGCAGCGCGATCTACTGGACGACGCCCGGCCAGGACGCGGCAGCTCTGGCGACACGTGAGGCGTTCCAGATTGTGCTGAAGGACAATGGTTTTGGCGACATCACCACCGAGATCCGATCCGCGGAGGATGCCGGCACGTTCTACTATGCCGAGGGCTACCACCAGCAGTACCTCCACAAGAACCCCGGCGGATACTGCAACCACGGCCCGAACGGCATGACCTGCCCGATCGGCCTCGTGAAGCAGGACCAGCTCCCAGCCCAACGGGACGTGCGGCCGCCCTCAGCGTAGATCGGCAAGGTCCCGCCGCTCTCTACGAGCGGGGAGGGTGCGACGCTCTGGTCGACGCAATGGCAGGCTGTCGCCGATGAACAACGCCTTCGACTTCCAGGTCCTTCGACGCTTCCCGGACGTCGAGGGTGACAACCTCGTGGCCGTCGATGCGACGGACCGGCTCGTCCTGGCCGAGGCAGGTCCTGCCGTCGAGGCAGCAGCCCCCGGGCAGGTCGTCGTCGTCGGGGACCGGTATGGCGCCATGACCCTCAGCGCGATAGCCCTGCACGGTGCCGATGGGGTTCGGGTCCATCAGGACCTCCTCACCGGCGAGCAGGCCCTCGCGCACAATGCGGTTCGAGCGGGGGTGACCATCGGGTTCGAGCAGCTCCCCCTCACCCCAGAGCTGTTCGCCGGCGCGACGGTCGTCCTTGGTCAGCTGCCCAAGAGCCTGGACGCCCTCCGGGAGATCGCCGAGCTCGCAGCGACCAACGCTGATCCGGGAGTGCGGCTCATCCTCGGCGGCCGTGTCAAGCACATGACCCGCACCATGAACACCGTTCTGACCGACTCCTTCGTCGATGTCCGGGCGTCGCTGGCGAGGCAGAAGTCCCGAGCCCTGGTGGCCCGGCAGCCCCGGTCCGACCTCGCACGGTCGGTCTTCCCGATGAGAGCACACCACGCGGACCTCGACCTATGGGTCTGTGCCCATGGCGCCGCGTTCGCCGGGACCAAGCTCGACCTCGGCACGCGCCTGCTTCTGGAGTTCATCGACCGGATGCAGCCGGCGGCCACCGATGCCGTGGACCTCGGCTGTGGAACCGGCGTGATCGCAGCGGTTCTGGCCCGGGCCCGGCCGCAGCTGAGCGTGCTTGCGACCGACCAGTCATCCGGCGCAGTGACCTCGGCGTTGGCCACCATGGAAGCCAACGGACTCACCCAGCGGGTGCACGTCCTTCGCGATGACGCGATGTCGACCCTGCCACCTGCCAGCGTCGACCTGATCGCCTGCAACCCGCCGTTCCACCTCGGCACGTCGGTGGATGCCGGCACTGCGCAGAAGCTGTTCGAGGCTGCAGGCCGCGTTCTTCGTCCCGGCGGCGAGCTCTGGACCGTGTTCAACTCACATCTCGGCTATCGAAACCAGCTGAACCGCGCGGTCGGTCCGACACGGGTCGTGGGCCGCAACGCCAAGTTCGCCGTCGCCGTCTCGACGCGGTCGGGCGCGGGAGGGACGGGGGCCGCGTAGCCCATCAGGGGAGCCTGCGAGCAGGGCCAGCGGCCGGCGTCCCTTCCGTGCCGCCGCGAGTCAGTCGACCAGAAAGCCCAGCAGGTCCGCCCGGGTCAGGACGCCGACCGGTTTGCCGTCGCTGATGACCAGGACTGCGTCCTCGGTCTCCAGGATGTGACGAGCCGTCGACACGGGCTCGCCCGCACCGACCAGCGACAGCGCGGGGCTCATGTGCTTCCCGACCGGGTCGGCGAGGTGAGCCGTACCCGCGAAAAGCGCTGCCAGCAGGTCGCGCTCGCTCACAGAACCGGCAACCTCGCCGATAACGACTGGCGGCTCGGCCTTGACCACAGGCATCTGGGAGACGCCGTACTCGCGCAGGATCTCGATGGCGTCACGCACGGTCTCGGTGGGGTGGGTGTGCACCAGGGCCGGTAGGTCGCCGGTCTTGGCCGTGAGCACCTCAGCGAGGGTTCGCTCACCCTCGTCATGGAGGAAGCCGTACGACGCCATCCAGCTGTCGTCAAAGATCTTGGAGAGGTAACCCCGACCGCCGTCAGGCAGGAGCACCACGACGACTGCATCCGCCGGCAGGCCACGAGCCGCGCGCAGGGCGGCGACGACCGCCATACCGCAGGAGCCCCCCACGAGCAGCCCCTCTTCGAGCGCCAGTCGCCTTGTCATTGCAAAGGACTCGGCATCGGAGACGGCAATGATCTGGTCCACCACGGTCGGGTCGTAGGCCGGTGGCCAGATGTCCTCGCCGACGCCCTCGACGAGGTAGGGACGCCCGGTCCCACCGGAGTAGACCGAGCCCTCAGGGTCGGCGCCGACGATCTGGACCCGGCCGCCCGCGCGCTCGGCCGAGATCTCGCGCAGGTAGCGGCTGGTGCCTGTGATCGTGCCACCGGTGCCGATGCCTGCGACGAAGTGCGTGACGGTGCCGTCAGTGTCGGACCAGATCTCCGGACCGGTCGACAGGTAATGGCTGTTGGGGTTTTCGGGGTTGGAGTACTGGTCGGGCTTCCAGCCGCCCTCGATCTCCTTGGCCAGCCGGTCGCTGACCGAGTAGTACGAGTCCGGGTGGTCCGGCGGGACCGACGTGGGGGTGACGACGACCTCAGCGCCGTACGCCTTGAGGACATTGCGCTTGTCCTCGCTCACCTTGTCGGGGCAGACGAACACGCACTTGTATCCACGGCGCTGGGCGATGAGTGCCAGCCCGACGCCGGTGTTGCCCGAGGTCGGCTCGACGATGGTGCCGCCGGGCTTGAGCTCACCGGACTCCTCGGCCGCGTCGATCATCCGAACGGCGATCCGGTCCTTGACCGACCCTCCAGGGTTGAGGTACTCCACCTTGGCCAAGACCGTGCACACGACGGCGTTTCGGCCATCAGGGTCCTTGACGACGCTGCTCAGCTTGACCAGAGGCGTGTTGCCGACCAGGTCGGCGATGTTCTCGGCATACTTCACGCGCCCATGGTCTCAGACTCCGGACTGATCCCGAGAACGGCCAGCCCTTCGGAATCATGGAGTCGGGCACAAAGTCCCGGCCCGCGTCGTTATCGTGTGGGGACAAGCCCGATGGCCTCGGGGGATGACGAGACGACGGAGGCTCGCACTCATGGGTAGGGCACGACGCGCGCGCAAGATTGCGGCAGCCGCCGCCTACGGAGGCGGTATCGGGGCTGCCGGAATCGGCTTCGTGGGGCTGCTCGGCTTCGGTGTGCTCAGGGTCGAGGCCCTGCTGGCGAGGCGGATCGTCGGCCAGCCCCTGTCCGGTGCCCCGGACGATGACGCCCTGTATGGCGCAGGGCTGGGCGAACCTGTCCGGCTTCTTCTGCTGGGTGACAGCAGCGCCGCGGGGCTGGGCGCGGACAACGCCCAGCAGACGGTCGGTGCCATCATCGCCAACGGGGTCTCCGCGCTGAGCGGGCGACCGGTCCGGCTGACCAACGTGGCGGTCATCGGTGCCGAGTCCTCGGGTCTGGACATCCAGCTTGCCACCGCGCTGGACGAGGTCGCTCGGCCTGACGTCGCCGTCGTCCTCATTGGCGCCAACGACGTCACCCACCGCATCGACAAGTCCATTGCGGTCCGTCATCTCGAGCAGACCGTCCGCGCCCTTCGCGCCATCGAGTGCGAGGTCGTCGTCGGTACGTGTCCGGACCTGGGCACCATCGAGCCGGTGGCCCAGCCGTTGCGGCTGTTGGCCCGCCGCTGGAGTCGCGACCTGGCCGCAGCCCAGACCGTCGCGGTGGTCGAGGCGGGTGGCCGCACCGTCTCACTTGCCGATCTGCTCGGACCGGAGTTTGCCGAGCGCTCGCACGAGATGTTCAGCCACGACCAGTTCCACCCATCACCGGCCGGCTACGCGCGGGTGGCATCGGTACTGCTGCCCAGTGTCTGCGACGTCCTTGGTCTCTGGTCCGACTCGGTCGACCGCGGTCCCGACCCCCTGCGCGGTGAGCGGGTTGGCCCGGTCGCTGTTGCTGCTGTGCAGGCTGTGCGCGACCCTGGCACAGAAGTGAGCGCAACGGCGGTCGGAGGCCAGCCCACCGGGCCCCGAGGCCGCTGGGCCGTGCTTCTGCGACGACACCAGCACCCGGTCACGGACCGGAGCGAGCTCGACGGCGCCGTCGAGGGGGCCGGCATACCCGTTCAGGCAGGAGAATCCGCGACGGCAGGAACAACCCCGGGCCAGTCTGGTTGAACAGGGCGAGACAAAGACCACACCCCAAAGCCAGCGCGCCGCAACAGCTCGGCAATAGCATCGACAGCGGTCAGGCCCACGGTACGCTCGGCCGACCCTCATCCGAGCTGCCCGAGAGGAACGAGAAATCATGTCCGAAGCCGTCATCGTCTCCACCGCCCGCAGTCCTATCGGTCGGGCGTTCAAGGGCTCACTGAAGGACGTTCGCCCGGATGACCTGGCGGTTGCCGTGATCACGGCGGCGCTGGACAAGATCCCGGGCCTGGACCCCACTCTTGTCGAGGACCTCTACCTCGGCTGCGCTGAGCCGTCGGGCGAGCAGGGCGCCAACCTGGCCCGGGTCGTTGCTGTCCTCGCCGGCTACGACCACCTTCCGGGCTCCACGATCAACCGTTTCTGTGCCTCTTCGGTGCAGACGACGCGGATGGCCTTCCACGCGATCAAGGCCGGCGAGGGCGAGATCTTCATCAGCGGCGGGGTTGAGTGCGTTTCCCGTTACCGTGACTTTGCCGGCGCCGGTGGTGCCAGCTCGGACGTCCAGAACCCGAAGTTCGCCGCCGCACAGGCCCGCGGCGCCCAGATGGCCGCCGACAACGCCACGTGGACCGACCCTCGCGAGCTGGGGCTGATGCCGGACATCTACCTCGCCATGGGTCAGAGCGCGGAGAACATCGCCACCATGCGCGGCATCTCGCGGGCACGCCAGGACGAATGGGGCGTCAGCAGCCAGAACCGTGCCGAGAAGGCCATCGCCGAGGGCTTCTTCGCAGGCGAGATCACCCCGATCACCACGCCGGACGGGACCGTCGTCTCCGCCGATGACGGCCCACGCTCGGGCGTCACGCTCGAGGCGGTGTCCGCGCTCAAGCCGGTATTCCGCGAGAGCGGCACCGTCACCGCCGGCAACTGCTGCCCGCTCAACGACGGTGCTGCCGCAGTCGTCATCATGAGCGACTCCAGAGCCCGCGAGCTGGGTCTCACGCCGCTCGCCCGCGTCGTCTCGACCGGACTGACCGCTCTCTCCCCGGAGATCATGGGCATGGGCCCGGTTGAGGCATCCCGCCAGGCACTGGCACGAGCCGGCATGTCCATCGGCGACATGGACCTGATCGAGATCAACGAGGCCTTCGCCGTGCAGGTGCTGGCGTCGATAGATGACCTGGGCATCGACCCGGACAAGCTCAACGTGCATGGTGGCGCGATCGCCCTGGGGCACCCCTTCGGCGCCACAGGGGCCCGGATCACCACCACACTTCTCAACGGCCTGACCGCCCGCGACGCCCAGTTCGGCCTCGAGACGATGTGCATCGGCGGCGGCCAGGGCATGGCCATCATCTACGAGCGCCTCAGCTGACCTCTGAACGACCCCACCTCTGAGTGACCCAACCCCTCCCGGTCTGGTCAGGCCAGCTCGCGGCGCAGGCTCGCCAGATCGGCCAGGAGCGTCGATGTGGGGGCGACGGCGCTCGCGTCGTAGACCATGACGGTGAGCTGGTCCATCAAGATCGCCGGACCAAGGTCTGGGACGACGGACGACGCGATGCCCCTGGCCTCGGCGACCCGGTTGGCCAGCGACTGGACCAACGCGCGGACGTGACCGGCTTGGGAAAGGGCTTGGTCGAGCGGCAGCTGACTCCACCGCTCGACCACGCGC
>DATCQG010000050.1:0-5073 GCA_036569625.1 Dermatophilaceae bacterium
GGAGACGCATCGACGAAGGCACACAGGCCCGCCGACTCGCGGTCGGTATCGAAGGAGGGAGCCATGGTGAAGACCCTATCCGCGGGACGAAGGTGCCGGCGTGACTAGCCATTCCGCATGAGAGTCCATCGGGAAACCTCGCTCAGATGATGGATGACTCGACGCGAGCCAGTCTCTACCGTTGAACTATGACCGACCTGGCACACAGGGGGTTGGTGGCGCGTGCTGAGCGTCTCGAACGGGCGGTCACAGCGGTGCAGAGAAGGTTTGCGCCGATGTTTCCCGGTGGCGAGATCCAGGAGACGGGCCGCGCCCTGTGGACACTGAGCGCCACGCCTCTGCTGGTCGCCAACGGGGTCATCCGCTATGACGCCAAGGACTTCGACGGCCCCGAGAGCGAGCGCGACCTCGACAGCTGCCTGGCCGTGCTCTCGACGTACGACGTGCCATGGCGGTTCAGTGCCTGGGAACACCTCGGCGCTGATCATCTGATGCCTCACCTGCTTGCCCGGGGACTGGTCATGACGGGCCGGGCTACGGCCTTGTGGCTGGGTGTGCGGAACCGGGTGCCCGCGACCGTCGTCGAGGACCGAATCGAGATCCGAGCGAGCGTCAGCGCAACAGATCACCGTCTTTGGACCCGGATCTTCATCGAGGTGTTCAGGATCCCGAGCAGGTACGCGGACGTGTTCGAGCTGATCGTGGTCAATTCCCACACGTTCAGCGCCGTGGCTTATGCGGACGGTCGACCGGTCGGATGCGTCAGCTTCGCGATCGAGGACGGGGTTGCTGTCGTGGACAACATCGGCGTCCTCCCCGCATCCCGGCGCCGCGGCGTCGGCCGACGCCTGTTCGAGGCCGCTAGCGAGGCGGCAGCGGCTCGAGGCGCCATGGCGTGCGTCGTGGTTGCCAACCCGGCTGGATCCCGAATCTGCACCCGGCTCGGCTACCACGTGGTTACCAGCGTCACCCACCTGGTGCCGGCTCCTCCTCCGATCTGAGGGGAAGCCGGCGAGGGCTCGCGGATCAACCTACGTTGCCGTAACCTACGGAAGCGTAAGTAGTCGTCGCGGTGGAAGGATCTCCTGCATGTCCAAGACGTTGACCCAGACCGAGCTGCTCCGCGAGCTCGACCAGGTGGTTGTCGGCGAGCTCAGCCGGCACGAGAAGGTCGCCACGGAGTGGTTCCCCCACGACTATGTGCCGTGGAGCGATGGCCGTAACTTCGACGGGCTCATGGGCGGTGACGCATGGAGCGAGGCCGACTCCGAGATCTCTGACGTCGCCCGCTCGGCACTGATCGTCAACCTGCTGACCGAGGACAACCTTCCGAGCTACCACCATGAGATCGCCCTGATCTTCGGGCGCGACGACGCGTGGGGTGAATGGGTTCATCGCTGGACCGCCGAGGAGGGCCGGCACGCTATCGCGATGCGCGACTACATGCTGGTCAAGCGGTTGGTGGATCCCGTTGCGCTGGAACGATTCCGGATGAAGCACATGTCCCAGGGATACGAGTCAGCCCACTCCGGCGAGCTGATGAGCTCGCTGGCCTACGTCTCCTTCCAGGAGCTGGCCACGCGAGTCTCGCACCGCAATACCGGCAAGTTCACCCAGGACCCGATGTGCGAGGGCCTGCTCACCCGCATCGCCGCGGACGAGAACCTGCACATGATCTTTTACCGCAACCTGTTGAACGCGGCCCTGGAGATCTCGCCCGACCAGGCCATGGTGGCCATCCTGGACGTCGTCAAGAACTTCCAGATGCCGGGCGCCAACCTCCCGGGATTCCAGCGCAAGGCGGTCGAGATGGCCATCGCGGGGATCTACGACCTGCGCCAGCACAAGGACGACGTCGTGGCACCGGTGCTGCGCTTCTGGAAGGTCTTCGAGGTGGAGGGCCTGTCCGCCGAGGGTGAGGCCGCCCGAAGCGAGCTGGCCGAGTTCATGGACTCCCTCGAGAAGCAGGCGCTGCGGTTCGAGGACAAGCGCGAGATGCTCAAGGCCCGTATGACGCCACGTTGACCACCAGGGCAGTCACCCTCCCGCTGGTGACCCACCTGCCCCACTCGGTAGAGGATAGGAGCCATGAACCCATCGCCGGATGAGAAGCAAGGCACCGCTGACGGCACCGAGTCACAGCGGGTCGTCGTCGTCACCCAGGACGGCATGGGGGTGTCCGAACAGCCCAACGACGAGTCGTCGCGCAACCCCGCCGACCTGGTCGAGCAGCCGGCCAAGGTCATGCGCATCGGGGCCATGGTCAAGCAGCTGCTCGACGAGGTCCGCAGCGCGCCGTTGGACGAGGCCGGTCGCACCCGCCTCGCCGAGATCCACCGCCGCTCCATCACCGAGCTGGAGCAGGGTCTGGCGCCCGAGCTGATCGAGGAGCTCGAGCGAATCACGCTGCCGTTCAACGATGAGGCGCCCTCGGACGCCGAGCTGCGCATCGCGCAGGCCCAGCTCGTGGGCTGGCTCGAAGGGCTGTTCCATGGCATCCAGACCGCGCTGTTCGCCCAGCAGATGGCCGCCCAGCAGCAGCTGCAGTCCATGCGGCGCGCGCTGCCGCCGGGCCACCCCGACAGGGAGGGCGGCTCCAGCTCGGCTCCAGGCGGGCCTGGCAGCGCCGGTCCGGCCGACAAGGGGTCAACGGGGCAGTACCTCTAGCGCGAGCTCAGGACGCGGGTCGCTCGCGAGGGATCGTGGCTCGCACCACCGTGCCGTTGGGCACCCGGGCATGCACGTCGAGGCTGCCACTGACCAGGTTGACCCTTTCACGCATCCCGATCAGCCCCAGCCTGCTGCCGGAGCTCGCCGAGGTGGACGACGCCGGGATGCCGCAGCCGTCGTCGGTCACGGTGAGGACGACATCCTCCCCGAAGTGCAGGTCGACGCGGGTGTTGGTGGCCTGCGCGTGACGCACGACGTTGCTCAGGGCCTCCTGCGCCACCCGGTACACGGTGAGCTCGCACTCGGCTGAGAGCCGCTGCTGCTGCCCGCTGACCCGCATCCGGATACAGATCGCGTGGCGACTTCGAACCTCGTCGACCAGCTGCCGGAGAGCGGCCACCGCCCCGAAGTCGTCAAGCACCGGTGGCCGCAGACCGTGGATCACTGTGCGCAAGGTGTCGACCACCTCCGTGGCAAGCTCACCATCCCGACGTACCAGCACAGCCAGATCCGTTGGGAGAGCTGGGTCTTCGGTGAGCTGCTCGAGCATGCGGACGAGGTAGGTGAGCGTCTGTAGAGGGTCGTCGTGCAGGTCCTGGGCCAGCCGGCGCCGCTCGTCCTCCTGCACGGTGACCAGGTGCGCGGCATACGCCTGTTGCTCGCGCGCCCTGTGCTCCTCCTCGGTCACGTCGACCAGAACGATCTGAATCAGGCGTTCGCGGGAGCCGACCTCGAGGGTCCGGGCCGTAGGCACGAAGACACGCTCCCCCACGGGTAGGCGTGGAACCGCTCCGGCCAGGATCGCGGTCACGCTGGTGTGGACCAGATCCGACAGCAGGCGTCCGCGCACACCGGCCCCGAGCAGGCTCGTGGCGGCAGCATTGGCCTCGGTGACGGCTCCGAAGGCGTCGGTCACGATCACCGGCGCGTGCTGTTCGTCGAACAGTGCGCGATAACGAGCCTCGGCGACCTCGCTGGCTCGCAACGAATCCTCCGCTCGTACCCGCGCCTGCGCCTCGCGCTCAACCCTTTGTCCCACGATGATGGCAACCGCGTTCAGGACTGCCAGGTTGCCGATCTCTTCCCAGGCGTTCGCGGTTGTCACTCCCGCGATGAAGAGCCAGTCGGGGAGCATGAGCACGGTGGCCCACAGTGCGGTGCCGACCGCCCCCCGGACACCGAAGTTGAGGGCCGCATAGATGACCGGGACCAGCAGCAGTGTGGTGATCGTCGAGCGCGGAATCTCGAACGGCAGCTGGACATGCAGGACATCAAGGATCACCTCGTCCAGGAACGCGACGAGCAGGACACCTGCCTGCACGACCCAGAACCGGACAGCGCGAACTGGCAGGCGCAGCGCGCGCCCCACATCCAGGGCACGAGACCCACGCGCGCGGGGTCGAAAGTCAGCCGTCATCGCCGACGGTCAGCAGCTTTGTCGAGATTGCACGCACGACCGCCTCAGTGCGTGAACCCACGTCGAGCTTGGCGTAGATGTTGTCGCAGTGTCGGTCCACGGTGCGCGTGCTGATGCCAAGCTCTGCCGCGACCTCCCGGTTGTGCATACCCGCGGCGACCAGCCTCAGGACCGCCAGCTCGCGCTCGGTCAGGTCAGTGGCGCCCTGCTCAGGCTGACGGGTCGAGATCAGCAGCCGAGCCGCGAGACCGGACTGGAGCACGCTCGCCCCACCGGCGACCGACCGAACGGCTTGGACCAGCTCCTTTCCGGGAGCGGTCTTGCGCAGGTACCCAGCGGCCCCGGCCTCAAGGGCACCCCGGACGTACTCATCCTCGTCGTAGGCGCTGACCATAAGCACCCGTACCTCGGGATGGTCCCGGGTCAGCTGGCGGGCGACCTCGATGCCGTTCATCCCCGGCAGACGGATGTCCAGGAGGACGACGTCAGGGTGAAGCTGGTTGACCAGCGCAAGAGCGATCTCGCCCGAGCTGGCGTCACCCACCACCTGCAGGTCCGGGTGGGCCTCGAGGATCCGGCGGGTGCCATCGCGGTGCAGGGCGTGGTCGTCGACCACGACGACACGGATGACCTCGGGCTCCATGGTCAGCAAGGCTACGCGTGCTCGCAACCAGAAACTGGCGGAGATCACCCATAGGCCGTACGTAGAACGAGCCCTGCCAAATGGGTCGGTTCGCGGTACCTCAGCCCGGCGAGCCCGACCACGATGAGATCGGAACAGCTGCCCGCACCATCGGGACCGCAGTTCCCGGCCGGGCGAGAACCGGCTGACCCAAGGCAGAGAGAGTGATGAACGTGAACCACATCGATTCCAGGCCCATGCGCATGATCGGCGTCGGACTCATCGCGGGAGCAGTGGCAGTCACCGCTTCTGCTTGTGGCGGGTCCAGCTCGGGCGCGACCGCAGCCCCCAAGGCCGCCGCCGC
>DATCQG010000051.1:0-10076 GCA_036569625.1 Dermatophilaceae bacterium
GGGTAGGAACGTGTCGAGGTTGGCTCGCTGAAGATTCCGGGGATCCCCAGAGCCTGGATCTTGCGCCAGTTCAATGGTGTGATGCCTTTGGCGACATACACGAAGCGACGAGAGCCGGTCAGAGTCGCGGACAGCTCGACCTCGGACTTGCCGAGGATCGGCGCAAGGTCTGCTGCCGCCCCCGCAACGCCGACCACCAGCTGCTTCTTCTTGTACTCCGGCACGGCGCTCTGATCAGCAGTGACATTGCGGCGCTCGATGCTGGTGGCCAGCACCACGCCTTTCGAGTCGGTGATGTTGCCACGGAGTCCGGGCACGACGACGACGCTCAATCGGCTCTTCAGGGCGGCGCTCGCCATGGTCGAGGAGTCAAGAGCCTGCAGCCTGAGCAGCTGTGCGGCAAAGAGACTGAAGATAAAGAGCACGGTCAGCAGGAGGAACCGAACTCGACGCGCCGGGTGGGCGACACCGAGGCGCACGGGGCGCGGTGGCCGTCTCCCGTGCAGGTGGGCGGAGTCCGAAGCACGCGCGGGGCGGGCGTGGCCCGGGCCCCGGCCTCGGGTCTGCGTCAACGTGCTCACCTCGATGCTGGCTTGGCCGTCGTCCCTGCGGCCGTTGCCGCGGCGGGGCCGACAAGGGGCGACGCCGCTGCCGTTCGCACCACGGTAAAGCCGGGACCCGGCCGCGCCGCTTTCGCCACGCCGATGACCCTGCCGTCCGAGAGACGGAGGAAGGCAGCCGACTGTGAGGGCACCATCCCCATCTTGGCCGCCATGGCAGCGAGATTTCCCGGCGACTTGGAGGCCTCCAGGGACTGGGTCAGAACCTCCTCGGTGTCGATCAGCTGTCCCGAGGTCGCCCGGAGGTCGTGCAGGACGAAGGAGCCCTGGGCCAACGAGGTGTTGAGCAGCAGGAGCCCGATCAGACCGGCAGCCAGCAGGGTCGCGCAGATGATCCCGAACGCCGCGCCGCGCCGGGGTGTTGCTCCCGTGACCACACGCAGCTTCGGGGTCGTCGTGATCGGCCGGTGCAGCGGTCGGGCGCCAGACCGCGCCGCTGTCGTCATCTGGCTCATCCGCGGCGTCCCCTCGAGATCCGTGTTCGCTCTGCTGCCCGCAGCCGTGCAGAGGCCGCGCGCGGGTTGACACTTGTCTCCGCGGCGACTGGTTCCTCGGCCCCGCGGGTGAGTAGACGCAGGTATGGCGCGTGCTCGGGAAGCTCGACCGGCAGACCTTCAGGAGTGCTGTCGTGGGCACCAGCGGCCAGAGCTTGCTTGGTGAGCCGGTCCTCGAGGGAGTGGTAGCTCAGGACGGCGATCCGGCCGCCCACAGCGAGGGCGTCGATCGCCTGCGGAAGCACGCTCTCCAGGGCCCGGAGCTCGGCGTTGACCTCGATCCGCAACGCCTGGAAGGTGCGTTTGCCGGGGTGCCCGCCGCTCTTCTGAGATGCGGCTGGAATAGCGGAGTGCAGGAGCTCGACCAACCTGGCCGAGGTGGTGAAGGGTTGCCGTTCACGTTCGCGGACGATGGCCGAGGCGACCCGCCTGGCGAATCGCTCTTCTCCATACGCGTGCAGGATGCGTTCGAGATCGGCCTGGTCATAGGTGTTGAGGACCTGGGCGGCTGTCACACCTGTGCTCTGGTCCATCCGCATGTCGAGCGGCGCGTCGTGCCGGTAGGCGAAGCCGCGTTCCTGCTCATCAAGCTGCAACGAGGACACCCCGAGGTCGAGCAGGACGGCGGACACGGCGGCACGCCCTGAGGGTCCGGTCAGACCGAGGTCGGCCAGGACCTGCGGAAGCTCATCGAAAACGGCGTGGACGGGAGTGAACCGTTCGCCGAAGCGGGTCAGGCGCTCTCCGGCCAGGTCCAGAGCCTCGCGGTCGCGGTCGATGCCGACGACCCGAGCGCCCGGGCACCGTTCCAGAACCAGCTCGGTGTGACCGCCCATCCCCACTGTGGCGTCAACCATGACCGAGTCGGGCTCCTGCAACGCAGGTGCCAGCAGCTCAAGGATGCGGTCGCGCATGACAGGGACGTGCCGGGCCTGCGCTGTCCCGCGAGCGTTCATCGGTGCGTCTTCCTTGGCTAGTGGCGGATCTTGCGAGCTTCTTTCGTCGAGGTTGTGCCGTTGTGGTCCGGACCCTGGTGTCAGGTCTCCAACCGCTCCAAGGAGGTGCGGCCCGACATCGGGGAAGTG
Source organism: Dermatophilaceae bacterium (assembly GCA_036569625.1). GTDB lineage: Bacteria > Actinomycetota > Actinomycetes > Actinomycetales > Dermatophilaceae > UBA4719. Next base: position 2,200 of record DATCQG010000051.1, read on the forward strand.
AGGTCGGGACGCGAAGCGGGTGGAGACCGGGCCTCAGGGGCTGGGCCGGTCGCCGGCACGCGGGTCACAGGAGTCCTGGAATCACCTCTTCGGACTGGTCGGCGAAGCCCTGCTCATTGCTCTGCAGGTACGTGTCCCACGCGGTCGTGTCCCAAAGCTCGATGCGCGTCCCGGCGCCGATGACGGTGCAGTCCCTCGTGAGCCCGGCATACTGGCGCAGCCCTGAGGGGACCGTCACCCTGCCCTGCTTGTCGGGAATCTCGTCGGAGGCTCCGGACAGGAACACGCGCAGGAAGTCGCGAGCAGCCTTGTTCGTCAGCGGTGCGCTGCGCATGCCCTCGGCGACCCGGCTGAACTCGTCCATCGGGAAGACGTAGAGACAGCGCTCCTGGCCCCGGGTGACGACAAGACCACCGGCCAGACGGTCCCGGAACTTGGCCGGCAGAAAAAGGCGGCCCTTGTCGTCGAGCCGGGGAGTGTGCGTGCCGAGGAACACAGCGCGCCTCCCTCCCCGTTCGATGAGCGTGCCGGTCGTTGAAAGCAGCTGCTTCAACGTGATCCCCCACCTTACTCCACGTTGCACCACGAATATCGCTATATCACCAAAATTCATGGATGGTGTGGCATGTTTCCGCAGGTCAACGTGGGGTAACGGTGGTGGAGGAAAATTGCCACAGCGAACGATCCAACGGGGGGGATCGAGGGGGCCGTCGTGGCCGGAGCCTTACGAAAGGGAAGCAACGGCTCGTGCTGCGGCTGCATCCACCGTGAATCAACCGCAAGAAGTACGTGGCCGCCGGTGACGTAGCGAGTCGTGTGGTGCAGGATCAAGGAAACAAACCGGGGAGGTACGTTGAGCGCGATTGGCGCGGCACGCGAAGGACTCGTGCAAGATCAGGTCATGCAGGAATCCTCCAGAGCCGATCGGGCCGGGCTCGACCTCGTGCTGGATGTGGCGACGAAGATGCGCCTGGCGATGGCGACCGTCATCGAAGGAAAACCGGATGTCATCAACACGGCAATCACCGTGCTGCTCGCCGAGGGGCATCTGCTGATCGAGGACGTTCCGGGCGTCGGCAAGACCATGTTGGCCAAGGCCCTGGCCAAGTCGATCGACTGCTCGGTGCGAAGGGTGCAGTTCACCCCTGACCTGCTGCCCAGCGACATCACCGGGGTCAGTGTCTTCAATCGGGAGCTGCGCGACTTCGAGTTCAGGCAGGGCGCGATCTTTGCCAACGTCGTGGTCGGAGACGAGATCAACCGCGCCTCCCCCAAGACGCAGTCGGCGCTGCTGGAGTGCATGGAGGAGGGGCAGGTCACCGTCGACGGGCAGACCTACATGCTGCACAAGCCTTTCATCGTTATGGCCACCCAGAACCCGGTCGAGATGGAGGGGACCTATCCGTTGCCCGAGGCCCAGCGGGACCGCTTCATGGCACGTATCTCGATGGGCTACCCTTCCCCGGCGGCCGAGGTGGCGATGCTGGACAGCCACGGCGGCGCGTTCCCGCTCGACGCTATGGTGCCGGTGACTGACGGCGACACCATAGCCAAGCTGATCGAGACCGTTCGGACCCTCTACGCCAGCCCCGCCATCAAGGCGTACGTCGTGGACCTCACCACCGCGACCCGCACCACGCCGGCCCTGCGCCTCGGTGCCTCGCCGCGGGCCAGCCTGCACCTCCTTCGAGCCGCCCGGGCCTTTGCAGCCCTGGCCGGGCGCGATCACGTGCTTCCTGACGATGTTCAGGCGCTTGTCGAACCCATCCTTGCCCACCGGATGATCGCGTCCGGCGAGACCCAGGTAGCGCGGCGTACCACCACCGACGTCCTGCACGAGATCGTCCGACGGGTCGCCATTCCGTCGTCGGCACACTGAACGGCATACGGACAAAGGACGGTCCACGACAGTGACCCGCATCCGGGACAAGTTCACCACCCGAGGCCGTGCCTTCGTGGCAGCGGGCCTGACCTTGATCTTCGGTGGCCTCCTGCTCGGGTTCATCGACATCACCCGCGTCGGAGTGCTGCTGGCCACCTTGCCATTGCTGGCCGCTCTGGCCACCAGGAGCAGCAGCGACGGCGTCGCCGTCACCCGCGTCATCGACCCGGTCCGGCTCGCCGTCGACCAGAGCGCCAACGTCGAGGTCATCTTCGAGAACACAACGGGGCAACGAACCCAGCTCCAGCTGGCCGAGGAGCGGGTGGACCACCTGCTCGGCAACGGACCCCGATTCATCCTGCCCCCCATGGAACCAGGCGAGATCCGGGAGGTGGACTACCAGATCCGCTCCCACCTCCGTGGACGTCACCGGCTGGGACCCCTGACGATGCGCGTGCGGGACCCTTTCGGACTGGCCACCATCGCGACCTCGCTGCCCGGCACGACCGACATCCTGATCCTGCCGCGGATCGAGGCCCTCGGCAGCGGGCGACCCCGCGGGGACGGACTGGGCGGTGAAGGCGCCATCCCCTACATGGTGGCCCTGCGAGGCGAGGACGACGCATCCATCCGCACCTACCACGAGGGCGATGACCTGCGCCGTATCCACTGGCCGACCACAGCCCATCGGTCCGAGCTGATGGTCCGGCAGGAGGACCGGCCGGCCCGGCGTCGCGTCGTCATCGTGATGGACTCGCGCGTCGGTGGGCACCAGGGCTCAGGCACCCTGGGGTCATTCGAATGGGCAGTCACTGCAGCTGCCTCCATCGCCGCGCACCTGTCCGGGCTCAGCTTTGCCATCCACCTCGTGACCAGTGAGACCGCCATCGGCGGCGAGGCGACCCATACCATCGAGATCGACAGTGCCCTCGCCTTGCTGGCCGTGGCGCAGCTCGGCACCAACCAGGAGCTCGAGGAGGTGGTCCGCAGCGCCCAGCCCCTGACCTTGGTCGGCGGTCTGGTGATCGGCATCGTCACCGACCGCGACGAGGACGTGCTGCAACGGATTGCCGCCTTGCGCCACCCGAGCGGCACCGGTCTGCTCTTTCTGCTCGACTCCGCCAGCTTTGGCCGAGGGCAGCCCGGGCCACCCACTGACCGGACGCTGGCCCTTGCCTCACTCTTTGGCGCAGCGGGGTGGAGCACGTGCATCGTTGGCTCGGGTGTGAGTGTCGCCCAGGCCTGGGACACCGTGTCGGCCAACTCAAGGCGCATGGCTGGAGCTGGGCGATGAGGGGTCGTGGCGTCGACGCGACGCTCGCTGCGATCGCCACCCTGACCGCTGCCTGGCCGGTCTCCACCCTGTTGGTTGAGCCGACGTGGCTCGGCGGAACGGTGCTGCTGCTGGCGGCGATCGCGATCAGCGGAGTCGGCGCCAGATCGCTCTCCCTGCGCGGCTGGCAGGTCCTGGTGGCGCAGCTGGCGTTTGGCACCCTGGCGGCGAGCTGGATCTATGGCCGAGGACATCTCTGGCACGGTCTGCCGTACTCCGAGACCCTGAGGTTCGCGGGCAGGCGCAGCCAAGAGGCCCTGCACGCTGTTCAGACGTATGCCGCGCCGGCACCTTCCACACCAGGACTGATCTTCGCTGTGGGTTGCGCGCTGGGCCTGGTCGCCATCGCAGTGGACTACCTCGCCGTCACGCGCCACTCCCCGTCCCTGGCTGGTCTGCCCCTGCTCAGCGCGTTCCTCGCGTCTGCTGCCAACAGCGGCTCTTCCCTGCCCGTCATCTTCTTCGCTGTGGCCGCCGCCATGTGGCTCATCCTTGTTGGCAGACAGGGAAGCGCCATCCTCCGCCGGTGGGCGACCACCATGGCGGTGGCACGCACCCCGGTCCTGGAGAGGCGCGACTCGCAGGGCGTCTACGGCTATGCCTCGATCGCGCGTGCCCTGGGCCTGGCCGCGCTGTTCGCAGCGGTCGCAGTGCCCGTGGGCCTGCCCCACCTCCATCCGAAGTTCCTCGCATCAGGACTTGGCCGCAGCCCGTTGGCCACCGGCAACGTCTCCAGCGGGGTGGGCTTCTCACTGAGCATCAACCTGGCCGAGGACCTCACCGAGCCCGGCAGTGCCCCGGTGCTGCAGTACACGACCGCCGACACCTCACCGCCTCCTTTACGAGTCGCCGTCAGCTCCTTCTATCGATCGGCGCCAGGTGTGTGGCTGCCTTGGGGTGGAGCGTTGCCGGAGCTGTCCGCGAACCCCGAGGTCCCCGAGCCGGTGGGGCTCCTGCCCAACGTCCCCAAGACGCGATTCACCATGACTGTGGCTCACAACCTGCTGAACGACCCCAACCTCGCTGTGCCATTTCCCTTGATCTCTGCCAGCCTGAAAGGCATCGACTGGGGAGCGGACGACCAGACCCAGAACGTCAGGGTGGCCCAGCGTCCCGACTCCTACACAGCTTCTTACTGGCGGCTGAAGCCCACAGTCGCAGAGCTGGAGAACACCCCCTCGCTCAGCGACCGGGAGCGGCGCATCTTCGACGTGGACCTGTTGCTGGACGGCCCGTCCGCCGCGCCGGTCACTGCCCTGTCGGAACGACTCACGACCGGCAAGAGCTCGGACTATGACAAGGCCATGGCCATCCAGCAGTACCTGCGCGCCACCGGAGGTTTCACCTACTCACTCACCCTCGCACCCCCGGCCAGGGACCGATCCGGCAACGTTGCCGGCTTTGACCCCCTGACGAACTTCCTGGTCACCAAGAAGGGCTACTGCGTGCAGTTCGCGACCGCCATGGTGATGATCTCGCGCGCTGCCGGCATCCCAGCGCACATGGCGATCGGCTTCACGCCCGGGACCTTGACCAAGGGCGTGTGGACCGTTATTGCCTCCGATGCCCACGCCTGGCCCGAGCTGTATCTCGATGGCCTCGGCTGGACCCGGTTCGAACCAACACCGTCACGAGCGGTGCCCCCGGTGTACGCCATCCCTGCCGGCTCTGCCGGGGCTGCGGGCGGCGGCACAACGGTGAAGGGCACCAAGACGACGGCCCCGGGCAGCACCGCGCCCAAGAATCTGGTCGATCCATCGACCGGCAGGAGCGGGGCCACAGGAGCCGGAACGAGTCTCTCCTCAAGGCTCCGGTGGCTGAGCAGCGGCTGGGGACTGGTGCTGCTTGCCTACATACTCGGCCTGCTCGGTTCCCTGGTCGTGCCCACGGCAGCGCAATGGCGTCGTCGACGCAAACTGGTCGCAGCTCATACAGCGGCGCAGCGGGTGGAGGTGCACTGGGCACTCCTCACGTCATCGCTGAGCGATCTCGGGATCGCGCGTGCGCCGAGCCGCACCCCGCGCCAGCTACGCGTCTACTACGACCGGGAGGCGTACCTCGAAGGCGCAGCCTCCGAGGCCCTTGGCAGGGTTGTGGGGACCCTCGAAAGCTCGCGTTATGCGGCGCCCGGTCCGGTCCCGGACGGCTTCGCTGCCGACGCCCGGCTGGTGTTCAGAGCTGCCGCCGCAGGCCGGCGCCCACGTGACCGCGTCCGGGCCGCCTTGTGGTCGAGCGACGGCCGCGCCCAGCTTCGGGCAATAAGGACCGGCCTCGCATGGCACCTTGGCGCTCCGATGCGCTATCTGAACGACGCATTCGCGCGAGGGGTTCCGCGCCGTCGTTGAGCGGAAGCTGTTGAGAGAGAAGCACGTTGGCGCAGGCTGGTCTCAGTCCCGCAGTCGAGCCAGCGACACCTCGTCCAGATCACGAAAAGGGTCGGGCTGGCCCCCTTCCACCCACTGCATGGCCATCGAGTCGACCAACAGGACCAGAACGGCGATCAGGGCGAACAACATCGTCACAGTCAGAATGGTCCCCATCAGGACCCCATCCCGGACCGCTGGGGCAGGCGTGGCTGGCTCATGCAGCCAGTTCTAACAACGGCGGGCATTCCCATGGGCTGCTTTCGCCGAAATCTGACCGAATAGCGTAAGGGGTATCGTCCGAACGGTCAGCAGCCGGTATCTGTTTGGCAATGATTTGTCACCATTTGCCAAAGGATGTCGGGCGCGGCTTGACGCTGGCCAGGTCGATGGTCGAGATCTTCTCGACCGGCGCACCCGTGGATGCATTCTCGGCGGCATCGTTGGCCAGGATGTCAGCGGCCGTGTTGAGCGGGAACTGGTTGCTGGGGTCATGGCCAGGCACCTTGACGAACTCCACGATGCCGACCCGTTCGTCGAGGGCGGCCCAGATGTCCGTGATGATGCCGGCGTTCGCGACGGGTTGGCGTTTGGAGTTGCGCATGCCGTTGCGCTGCCATCCGGCCCGCCAGGTGGTCGAACAGTCCCTGGCGTAGGTCGAGTCGATCTGGATAACCAGATGCCCAACATCGGGGTGGTCACGGAGCGCGTCCAGGACAGCCCGCAGCTCGCCGATGTTGTTGGTGCCGAGGACCTGCCCGGAGGAGTGGTAGCTTCCGTGCTCGTCCACCCACGCCCACCCGGTCGGCCCAGGGTTGCCCAGGCAGGCACCGTCAGTGCCGACGATCAACGATGCATCCGTCATTTCAGTCCCTCTGGTTTTCCGCTTCGGAGGAGGGCCTTCGTGACCGCGACGAGGTCCCGCGGCTGAGCGTGGGCACGGCCGCCGACCCCTGGTGCCGGTCCGGAGCTGAGGCTCAGTCCAGGTAGTCGCGCAGGACCTGGGAACGCGACGGGTGTCGCAGCTTGCTCATCGTCTTGGACTCGATCTGACGGATCCGCTCACGGGTCACGCCGTAGACCTTGCCGATCTCGTCGAGCGTCTTGGGCTGACCGTCAGTCAGGCCGAACCTCATCGAGACGACCCCGGCCTCACGCTCAGATAACGTGTCGAGGACAGAGTGCAGCTGTTCCTGCAGCAACGTGAAGGACACGGCGTCGGCCGGGACCACAGCCTCGGAGTCCTCGATCAGGTCCCCGAACTCGCTGTCGCCGTCCTCGCCGAGCGGGGTATGCAGGGAGATCGGCTCTCGGCCGTATTTCTGGACCTCGACGACCTTTTCGGGGGTCATGTCGAGCTCCTTCGCGAGCTCGTCCGGTGTGGGCTCGCGTCCGAGATCCTGCAGCATCTGGCGCTGGACGCGGGCCAGCTTGTTGATCACCTCGACCATGTGCACCGGGATCCGGATGGTGCGGGCCTGGTCGGCCATGGCCCGAGTGATCGCCTGACGAATCCACCACGTGGCGTAGGTCGAGAACTTGAAACCCTTGGTGTAGTCGAACTTCTCGACGGCGCGGATCAGACCGAGGTTGCCCTCCTGGATCAAGTCAAGGAAGAGCATGCCGCGGCCGGTATAACGCTTCGCCAAGGAGACAACCAGCCGGAGGTTGGCCTCGAGCAGGTGGTTCTTGGCGTTCTTGCCGTCCTGGGAGATCCACCACAGCTCACGCTTGAGCTTCATGTCTATCTTGTCGCCGGAGTTGAGCTTCTCCTCAGCGAACAGACCGGCCTCGATGCGCTTTGCGAGCTCGACCTCCTTCTCGGCGTTGAGAAGTGCGACCTTGCCAATCTGCTTGAGGTAGTCCTTGACCGGGTCAGCCGTAGCTCCTGCGGTGACGACCTGCTGGGCGGGCGCGTCATCCTCGTCATCATCACGGATGACGAATCCAGCAGTTTCGCTCTCATCCTCGGCGGGTTTGACCTTGGCCTGGTCGACCTCGTCCTTCGAGTCGCCGTCACTGGTCGAGGCGACGTCGCTATCGGTCTCGCTGGCGGCGCGATCCTCTGAGCCAGACTTCTTGGCCGCAGGTTTCCTGGCCACGGGCTTCCTGGCCACGGGCTTCCTGGCCACCGCAGGCGCAGCCGCTGCGGCCGCGGCGGCCTTGGTCGTGCGCGACGGGGCGGTCTTGACGCTGGCCTTCGTGGCTGCAGTCGTCTTGGCTGCAGTCGCCTTGGCTGCAGTCGCCTTGGCTGCAGTCGCCTTGGCTGCAGTCGCCATGGCTGCAGTCGCCTTGGCCG
>DATCQG010000052.1:0-6806 GCA_036569625.1 Dermatophilaceae bacterium
AGCACGCTGGGTCCCGCACCGGAGATGACGGCGGCGTGTCCCTTGCCGCGCAGGGCATCCAGCAACGTCATCGAGTCCGGGAAGGATGCCCGTCGCTGTTCCTGGTGCAGCCACTCACGGGTCGCTGCCAGCAAGAGCTCGGGACGACGGGTGACCGCCTCGACCAGCAGGCCGACCCGTGCCGAGTTCAGGGCGGCAACACGTAGGGGGATCTGTTCGGGCAGGGCCGCACGCGCGATCGCCGTTGCCAGCTGTGCTGCTGGGACGAACACCAGAGGTATGACGTCCCTGGCCACCTCGAGCTGAACCGAGTGGATCACCCCCGGGTCGACATCATCAGCCCACGAGAGGGTCATCCCGCCGAAGATGCTCGCGGAAGAATTGTCAGGGTGACCTTCCATCGCTGCTGCCAGGTTGTTGGTGAACGCGCGGTCAAAACTGCCGTCAGCGGCGTCTCCCCGCGTCGCAATGTCACACAGTCCTTGCGCCGCAACGATTCCGGCCACGATCGAGGTCGCGGACGACCCAAGACCTCGGCCTTGCGGGACGGCGTTACGACAGCTCAGATGCAAGCCCGCCGGCGTCTCGACCTGCAGCTGCTCCCATGCCCTGAGCATGGCCCGATGGACCAGGTGTCGCTCGTCGCACGGCAGCTCCCCCGCGCCCTCGCCGTCGACATCGATGATCAGGGCCGGCTCGGCCTTCACCGTGACGACGTACTCGTCCCAGATGCCCAGTGCCAGACCGATCGAGTCGAATCCCGGCCCGATGTTGGCACTGCTGGCCGGCACCCGGACGCGGACCGACGAGCCCTGAACCAGTGCTGTCGAGGCCATCAGCTCTCGAGCCCGAGTGCGTTCGCAGCGGTGAGGGCGTCCACCGGCACCCGGGTCGGGACGACCTCGACCCCGTTCGCGTCCTTGAGCGCCCACGCCGGGTCCTTGAGCCCGTGACCGGTGACGGTGCACACGATGCGCGACCCCGCGGGGACGAGACCAGCGGCATGAGCGGCGAGCAGCCCGGCGACGCTTGCGGCTGACGCCGGCTCGACGAAGATTCCTTCGGTCGCCGAGAGGAGACGGTGCGCGGCGAGGATCTGCGCATCAGTGACGGCGTGGATCAGACCGCCGGAGTCGTCACGTGCCTCCACGGCCTGCCGCCATGATGCCGGGTTGCCGATGCGGATAGCGGTGGCGATGGTCTCTGGGTGGTCGATCGGGTGGCCCGCCACGATCGGGGCCGCGCCCTCGGCCTGGAAACCCCACATCTTGGGTAGTTGCGTTGCAGGGCCAGGGTTTTCACTATCGCGGTGGTACTCGCGGTACCCGCGCCAGTAGGCCATGATGTTGCCGGCGTTCCCGACGGGAAGGCAGTGGATGTCAGGTGCGTCGCCCAGGACGTCGACGATCTCGAAGGCCGCCGTCTTCTGACCCTCGATCCGCGCCGGGTTGATGGAGTTGACCAGATCGACGGGAAAGGACTCGGCCAGCTTGCGGGCCAACGTGAGACAGTCGTCGAAGTTGCCGTCGACCTGAAGCAAGGTGGCGCCGTGCGCAATGGCCTGGCTGAGCTTGCCCATCGCGATCTTCCCGTCCGGCACGAGCACGCCGCACGTCATGCCGGCCTTGGTCGCGTAGGCGGCCGCCGAAGCGCTGGTGTTCCCGGTCGAGGCGCAGATGACCGCTTTGACTCCGCGACCGGCCGCCGCCGAGATCGCGGTGGTCATGCCTCGGTCCTTGAACGACCCCGTGGGGTTGACGCCTTCGTACTTGACGAAGACCTCGGCGCCGACCAGCGATGAGAGATGGGCAGCGTGGATGAGCGGTGTGCCACCCTCCCCCAGCGTCACCACCGGTGCGCCCTCGAGAAAAGGCAACCGGTCGCGATACTCATGGATGACGCCGCGCCAGAGATGGGGCATGATCACTCGCCTTCAACGCGCATCACCGAAGTGACGCGACGGACAGTGGACAGGTCGGCCAACGCATCAACAGTGGCCGACAGCGCGGCATCCGAGGCCGTGTGCGTGACGACGACCAGGCTTGCGCGGCCCTCGTCCGGGCTCTGCCGATCGGGCTCAAGGGGCTGCTGTCGAACGGTTTCGATCGAGACCTCGTGCTCGGCGAAGGCAAGGGCAACCTGTGCCAGCACACCTGGACGGTCGGCCACATCGAGACTGATGTGATAGCGGGTCTGTGCCTGACCCATCGAGAGAATGGGCAGGTCCGCGTAGGCCGACTCTCTGGAACCGCGGCCGCCGACGACCTTGTGACGGGCGACGGCGACGACGTCACCAAGGACGGCTGAGGCGGTTGGATCGCCACCGGCGCCGCGACCATAGAACATCAGCTGGCCTGCAGACTCGGCCTCGACAAAGACCGCGTTGAAGGCGTCGCGTACTCCGGCCAGCGGGTGCGCGCGCGGGATCATCGCGGGGTGCACGCGCACCGAGATACCGCCCTCCCCGCCATTGCTTTTGATGCGTTCACAGATCGCGAGAAGCTTGACGACACAGTCCATCTCGCGTGCGGCTCTGATGTCGGCGGCACTGACGTCGGTGATGCCCTCGCGATGGACATCCTTGGCGCTCACCCGCGTATGGAACGCCAGCGAGGCAAGGATGGCGGCCTTGGCAGCGGCATCGAACCCCTCGACGTCGGCCGTCGGATCAGCCTCCGCATATCCCAGCGCCTGAGCCTGCTCGACGGCGTCTCCGAAACCCGCCCCGGTCGTGTCCATCTTGTCCAGCACGTAGTTCGTGGTGCCATTGACGATGCCGAGAATTCGCTGGACCTCGTCTCCGGCGAGCGACTCGCGCAGGGGGCGCAACAAGGGGATGGCGCCCGCAACCGATGCCTCGTAGTACAGGTCGACATCGGCTTCCTGTGCGGCCTCGTAAAGGCGCGGGCCGTCCTCGGCGAGCAGTGCCTTGTTGGCGGTGACGACGCTGGCTCCGTGCTTCATCGCGCGCAGGATCAGAGTGCGTGCGGGCTCGATGCCGCCGATCACCTCAACGACGATGTCGGCCCTGGTAACGAGCTCCTCGGAGTCGGTGGTGAACAACGAGGCGTCGACTCCGGTCACCGAACGGATCTTCTCCGGGCGGCGGACCGCAACCCCCACGATCTCGAGGGGACGGCCGATGCGTGCGGCAAGGTCCGCCGCGTGCTCGGTCAGCAGCCGCGCCACGGCCGAGCCGACGACGCCGCATCCGAGCAGGGCGATGCGCAACGGCTGCGTCTGCCTGTCGGTCTCGCTCACGATCGCTCCCTCTGGTCCGGAGGTGGTCCGGACCTCGTCTGCTTGGTCGTGCTCATCCTGCCCGCCGTCCACCCTGTGGAAACCGGCCGTTCCGGCATTCGGTCAGTCGACGTCCAGCGCCAACAGATCCTCGATCGTCTCGCGTCGCACGATTGCCCGTGCCGCACCCTGCCGCACCGCGATCACCGGGGCACGTGGCACGTGGTTGTACTGGCTGGACAGGCTCCGGCAGTAGGCGCCGGTGCCCGGAACAGCCAACAGGTCCCCGGGCCTGACGTCGGAAGGCAGGAACTCGTCCTTGACGACGATATCGCCGCTCTCGCAGTGCTTGCCGACCACCCGCGCCAGGGTTGGCATCGCCTCGCTGGATCGACTGGCGATCGTGCACGAGTAGTCGGCGTCGTAGAGCGCGGGGCGGATGTTGTCGCTCATCCCACCGTCGACGGCGACGTAGGTGCGCGAGGCGTCGCCGTCGAGCATCACCTCCTTGACGGTCCCCACCTCGTAGAGCGTGAACGTCGACGGCCCCGCGATCGCACGGCCGGGCTCGATCGAGATCTTCGGGACCGGCACTCCCTCGGCTCGGCACTCCCGGTCAACGATCTGTGCCATCCCCTGCGCCAGCGCCTGAGGTGACAACGGGTCATGCTGGGTGGTGTACGCAATGCCGAAGCCCCCACCGAGGTCAAGCTCGGCCAGCTGGATGCCATGCTCGCGAGCCACGTCCAGGTGCAGCCCGAGGACGCGACGAGCCGCGACCTCGAAGCCGCTGGTGTCATAGATCTGGCTGCCGATGTGCGAGTGAAGACCCAACAGGGACAAGTGTGCCGGGTGGTCCAGGATGCGGCGAACAGCCTCGGCCGCCTGCCCGCCAGCGAGGCTGAAGCCGAACTTCTGGTCTTCGTGCGCTGTGGCGATGTACTCGTGGGTGTGGGCCTCGACCCCGACGGTGACCCGAACCATGACGGGAGCCACGACCCCGAGTCGCTCGGCCGCCGCGGCCACCCGGTCGATCTCGTCGAAGGAGTCGACCACGGTGCGGCCCACCCCGTGTCGGAGAGCGGCCTCGATCTCGGCCACGCTCTTGTTGTTGCCGTGAAAGCCGATCCGGTCAGCGGGGAATCCGGCACGGATCGCCACGGCCAGCTCCCCGCCGGAGCAGACGTCGAGATGCAGGCCCTCTTCGTGGATCCACCTGGCAACCGAGGTACACAGGAACGCCTTGCCCGCGTAGTAGACGTCAGCGCCACCGCAAAGATCCTGGAAGGCGTCATGGAAGGATTGCTTGAACTCCCTTGCGCGAGAGCGGAAGTCGTCCTCGTCAATGACGTATGCCGGTGTGCCGAACTCGCTGGCCACATCGCGGACGTCGAGGCCACCAACGGTCAAGGCACCCGTTTCGCCGCGACGGACCGAATGCGCCCAGAGCGCGGGGACGAGAGCGTTGACATCCTCTGGTGGGCGCAACCATGAAGGCCCGCGATGACCGCCCTCGGCGTGAAGCGCACCCGCCTCATGGGTGGCCATCAGAGCCGCTCCGGGGACGAAACCCCAAGCAGGGCAAGGCCGTTGGCCAAGACTGTCCTCGTGGCCTCATTCAGCCACAACCGTGTGCGATGCAGGTCGGTGATCTCCTCACCGGCCTCGCGCGGACGGACCCGGCACTCGTCATACCACTTGTGGAAGTGCCCGGCGAGATCCTCGAGGTAGCGTGCGACCCGATGCGGCTCACGCATGCTGGCCGCTTGGGCGACGATCCTCGGGAAGTCCCCGAGGATCGCCAGGAGTGCCGCCTCGGTGTCATGGGTGAGCAGCGAGGGGTCGAAGCCGTCGGCAAGGTGGACGCCGTCCTCCGCGGCCAGTCGGGTGATGTTGCACGTCCTGGCATGGGCGTACTGCACATAGAAGACGGGGTTGTCGTTGGAGCGCTTGCGCAGCTCCTCACCGTCCAGCGAGAGCGGTGAGTCGGCCGGATAGCGCGCCAGGGCGTAGCGCACTGCGTCGGTGCCGATCCACGAGATGAGGTCGCGCATCTCGATCATGTTGCCGGCGCGCTTGGCCATCCGGGCGCCGGCGATACTGACCAGCTGGCCGATCCTGATCTCGATGTTGTGCTCAGGATCGTCGCCGGCACAGGCCACAATGGCCTTGAGCCTGTTGACGTAGCCGTGGTGGTCGGCGCCGAGCATGTAGATCTTCTCGGGAAACCCGCGGTCCTTCTTGCTCAGGTAGTAGGCAGCGTCGGCCGCGAAGTAGGTCGGCTCCCCGCTTGCCCGGATGAGCACGCGGTCGCGGTCGTCACCGAAGCTGGTGGTCCGCAGCCAGACCGCGCCCTCGGAGTCATAGACATGTCCCTGCTCGCGTAACCGCGCCACGGCCTGCTCAACAGCTCCGCCCTCGTGCAGGGAGGACTCGGAGAACCACACGTCGAACTGGACGTCGAACGAGGCCAGCACCTCGCGTATCTCGGCCAGCTGGAACTGGTAACCGAGGTCACCCGAGAGCTGAAGGGCCTCGGCCTCAGGGAGGTCGAGCAGGTCCGGGCGCTGAGCCAGCACGTGGGTGGCGATCTCGATGACGTACTCGCCCGGGTAGCCGCCCTCGGGCACGTCGTGCCCCTTGGCGCGAGCAAGCACCGAAGCAGCGAAGTTGTCCATCTGCGCGCCAGCGTCATTGACGTAGTACTCAGCCGTGACGGCAGCGCCTGAGGCCGCCAGCAGCCGCCGGGTTGAGTCTCCCAAGGCCGCCCAGCGGGTGTGGCCGATGTGCAGAGGGCCGGTGGGGTTGGCCGAGACGAACTCGAGGTTGATGACGTGACCGGCCTCGGAGTCGTTCCGCCCGTAGCTCGCCCCACCCTCGACGATCGTCCGCGCCAGCTCCCCGGCCGAGGCCGCTTCGACGGTGATGTTCAGGAAGCCAGGGCCGGCAACGTCGACCGCCTTTATGCCCTCGACCGCAACCAGACGGCTGGCGATGGCCGTGGCGACCTCGCGGGGCGGCATACCGGCGCCCTTGGCAATCTGCAGAGAGACATTGGTCGACCAGTCGCCGTGCTCGCGGTTCTTGGGCCGCTCCACACGCACGTCGTCGGGCAGGACCACCGAGAGTTCGCCTGCGGCAACGGCTGCTGCGAGGGCGGTGCGGATGGCGAGCACGAGCTGTTCCGGGGTCACCCCCACGATTCTAGGGGCGCCGCTGTGCCGGCTCGGACCCGTCTCAGACGCGGCCGCGCTTGGCCAGTGCCCCGATCCGTGCGAGCAGCTCGTCCGGATCGAACGGCTTGGCCAGGAACCCGTCGACCGCAGCCTTCTCGGCCTGGACGCGGTCGTGGGACTGGACCGACGCAGTGACCATGATGATCGGGATGTGCTCGAGTCTGGGGTCGGCCCGGATCATCGATATCACCCACCACCCGTCGCGCCTCGGCATGAGCGCGTCCAGGGTGATGACGTCTGGCAGCGGCCGAGCCGAGTCCTGGAGGATCTCCAACGCATCCTGCCCGTCGCCGGCCTCGACCACCTCATAGCCCTCGAGCTCGAGATTGA
>DATCQG010000053.1:0-3059 GCA_036569625.1 Dermatophilaceae bacterium
GATCAGGACGATCTTCATCAGCGTGGCCCTCCGCTGAGCTGGTGTATGGCGGTCATCGCAGGATCAGGTCGGCGAGGATGTTGATCGAGTTCCACAGCGACTGCCCCTTGGCTTTGGAGTAGTCGGTGTAGAGGATGTGCACCGGGTGCTCGGCATAGCTGACCTTCAGCGCGCCGATCTGCGCGACGAGCTCGCTGGCGTGGGCCATGCCGTTCTGGGTGATGTCGAGCTTTTCGACCACAGGACGCCGTATCGCGCGCAGCCCGTTGTGCGCGTCGGTCAGCCTCGTGCGCGTGGTCATGTTGGTGTAGCCGACGGCGGCGCGCAGCACCATCTTCTTGGCGAAGGTGGGGTTGCTGCGCTCGTCCAGGAATCGTGATCCGAAGACGACGTCAGCCTCACCGGCCCGCAGTCGCTCGACCATTCCGACCGCGTCCGCGATCTGGTGCTGTCCGTCGGCGTCGAAGGTGACGACGAACTGCATCGACGGGTCGGCCATGGCGTACTCGAAACCGGTCTGCAGCGCGGCGCCCTGGCCGAGGTTGATCGGGTGGCGCACGACCCGGGCGCCGGCCTCTTCGGCAACCTCTGCCGAGCGGTCCGTGGATCCGTCGTCGACGCAGACGACTTGGGCGAAGGCCGTGCGAACCCCGGCCACGACGTCGCCGATGACCTTTTCCTCGTTGTACACGGGAATGACCACCCACGTGTCTTCCACACCAGATCCCATCATTTTGCGCTGCCGGCAGTATAGGTGGGCGTCGCTCGGGTCATTTCTTCGAGATGCCGGGCCGGGCGAGGACGTGTTCGCGCAGGTTGCGGACCCCCTGGTGCTGCTTGGTCCGCCAGGCCCGGGGCAACAGGATGGCGGCGTTGAGGCGCGAGGACAGGTGCAGCCGGGCGGTGCGTGCGGCCCGGCGCCATCCCACGGCATCGAACTCCAGGGCCATCGCGGTGAGGAACTCGCGCTCCTCGATGAACCTGGTTCCCTCCAGCGCACGCCAGGACGAGTCGCTCTCGCGGTGCCGGCGGTACTGGAAGCAGATGGTGCTGTCGACCACGAGGCTGCCACCGGCCTTGATCAGGTCCAGGGCCAGCGCCAGGTCCTGCGTGACGTTGAGGCCCTCGCGGAAGTTCGTCGCCACCAGCGAGTCCGACCTCCAGCAGATGGAGGGGAAGTACAGCCAGTTGCCCCTCATCAGGGTGATCGCGAGGGGCTCGCCGCTGAGCAGCCTGCGGCCGTGGACCCGTGGCGCATAGACGCGTTTCATCCTGTCGACCAGGCCCATGCCGGGCTGGTTGTGCTCGTCGATCACCTCGACGCCGGGCTGGATGATCTGCGCCGAGGGGAACTGCTCGTGCGCCGCAACCACCGTCTCGATGTAGTTCTTGAGCATCACGTCGTCGGCGCCCATAACCACCGCGAGCTCGTTCCGAACGAAGGTGAGGGACTTGCGGTAGTTGCCGTTGGCGCCGAGGTTGTGCTCGTTGTGCACGTAGGTGATCCGTGGGTCCCGGGCCGCGAGCGTGCCGAAGTAGTCGGGCAGGCTCTGGTCGGGGTAGCCGTCGTCGATGATGGTCAGGGTCCAGTCCGAGCTCGTCTGACCAAGGACGCTCTCGACCGCCTGTTTCATCATGGCGACGTCGCCATAGTAGGGGAGGAGAACGTCGACAGTCACGGGAGGTGGTCCTTCGCGGGGGAGAAATCGGTTCCGGGTCGCTGATTAGACTAAGCGAACGCTGGCGAGTCCCACGGATGCGCGGGTTTGAACAGGCACAGTCGGAACCCGATCAGGAGACCTTCGTGGACACCCAGAACCACTTCTACGGGCACACCGCCGCGCTCGCGGCATACGCCGGGCTGTCCCGTCCGAGGCACGTGGCGGGCCTGATCCAGCACGGCTGGACCACCGTTCCCCCGATCCCGGTCAACTTCGGGGACTTCCCGGACGTCGAGAAGGACGGCACCCGCACGCTGTTCGTCTGGTCGCACGGGTCGCGGGCCTGGGATCCTGAGCAGTCACCCCGGCGGAGCTTCGCGCTCGGCGCGCCCTGGGCCTACCTCGTCTCGACCGACGCCGTTCAGAGACAGCTGGCCGCAAGCCGTGGTGCCGGGACGCTGATCATGCCGTTGCACAGCACCCGGATCATCGAGGTCAGGGGTGACCAGGCCGGCCTGGCCCGGCAGTATCTGCGGTCGGAGGGCCCCTGCACGGTGTGTCTTCACGCCGAGGACATCCACAAGCCCGAGATCGTCGGTTCGTGGATGGATGCCGGCCATCGCGTCGTCACGGCCGGGCCCAGACATGACCCCGACTTCCTCTCGCGCATCCTCGCGCTGGTGCTCGCCGCCGAACGCGTCGTTGCCAACCGCTTGATGACGCCCGTGCTCTATGCCGCGTCGCTCGGCCGCGACGTCGCTGTCTACGGCGACCCGTTGTCGCTCTCGACCGCCGAGATCCATGGGCAGGAGGCCATCGCGTCCCTGTGGCCCGAGCTGCACGGCGCGGCGCAGGACCGTGCCGTGACCACCGACCTCGCGCGCACGGAGCTGGGCTTCCAGCACCTGCTCGAGCCGTCGGAGCTTCGGTCAGCGCTGGGCTGGTCCCGTCGCTCGGCTGGCCCGGCGGTGCAGTACTGGGCCGGGGCGCCGATCCGGAAGGCGATGAATGTTGTCGGGCTGGGCTCACGCGACCCCGGTTCGAGCGAGAAACAGGTCGGGGCCAGCCCGTTGGCCTGGCTCAAGCATCCGATGTCGCATTTGCCCCGGCCGCTGCCGGCTCACGCGGCGGCATTGGACCCCTTGCCGGCGCCGATCCCGGTGTCCCCGGTTCAGGCCACCCGTTAGCCGGTTTGTATCGCTGATGCCGCAGCTTCGGCAGGCAACCATGCAACAAACCGGTAACGAGCGGTGGTCCGAGCCTCAGCGCTGCTTCTCCATCAGGAACCAGGTCGAGTCATCGAGCGGGTGCACAGGGTCGCGGTGGTAGGTGAACCCGTAGTCCACGAGCCGAAGCTCGGGGTGGGCGTCCATGATCTCGCCGGCGAAGTCACGCTTG